>PMCM01000291.1 GCA_003154155.1 Ignavibacteriota bacterium
CGGGTTCATGTATGCCATGGGATTCTCGCTGAACCTGATGACACTCCTCGGCATGTCCCTCGTGATCGGTATTCTGGTCGACGATTCTATTGTCGTGCTCGAGAATATCTACCATCACATGGAAAAGGGGGAGGCGCCGCGCGAAGCCTCCCTCCGCGGGCGGAATGAGATCGGCTTCGCCGCCCTCTCCATCACCATGGTGGACGTCGTCGTGTTCCTTCCCCTCTCCTTCGTGAGCGGGATCGTGGGCCAGATCATGCGGCAGTATGCCCTCGTCGTGGTGGGATCGACGCTGACAAGCCTCTTCGTCTCCTTCACGATTACGCCGACCCTTGCTTCCCGGTTCGGCAAGCTGGAACGGCTCACTGACCGCACGCTCCTGGGCCGCTTCGCCCTCGCGTTTGAGAGATTCTACCACCGGTTCTCCGATGCGTATCAGATCATCATCAAGTGGGCACTGGTCAACAAAGGAAAGGTCGGCCTCGCAGCAACCGGGGTGTTCCTCCTGTCGGTGCTGTTCCCGATGTTCGGACTCATCGGCAACGAGTTCATGCCGCAATCGGACCGCGGCGAATTCAGCGTCTCCATCGAGCTGGAACCGGGCGCAACCCTCGAAGAGAATAATCAGACGACACTGCGCATCGAACACATCCTGGGGCAAATGCCGGAAATCGAGAAAGTCTTCACCGGCGTGGGCGCGCAGGAATCCGGATCGATCTCATTCTCCAGCGATAACCTGACGCAATTAAACGTCACCCTCATCCCCAAAGAAAGACGGAAAAAGTCGACAAACGACGTCGGCGAGGAAATCAAGGTGCGTCTGAAGGAAATTCCGGGCGTCAAGGTGTACGTCAACCCCATCGGGCTCTTCGGTTCCGCAAACCAGGCGTCGCTCCAGATTGCGGTCAACGGCACAGACTTCGCCTCGATTACCTCTGCTGCAGAACAGGTGGCCGACGTTTTGCGCAATGTGCCGGGAACGACCGACGTGCGGCTCTCTTCGGAAACGGGTAAACCGGAAATGCGCGTCGATATCGACAGGGCCAAGATGGCCCAGCTCGGGCTCTCCATCGCCGACGTCGGCACCACGCTCCGCGTTGCCCTCACGGGAGACGACGAGTCAAAATACCGCGATGGCAACACCGAATACGATATCCGGATCCAGTTCGATCAGTTCAACCGGTCCCGCACGGAGGACATCGGCCACATCGTGTTCGTGAACGGGCGGGGTCAGCAGGTCGAACTGAAGCAATTCGCCACCATCACCCTTGCCTCCGGCCCGACAAAACTGGAACGACGCGACCGCATCAGCATCATCTATGTCAGCGGCGAAACGCAGGGACGCCCCACCGGCACCATCATGGAAGACTTCAAGACCCGTATCCAAAAGGTCCAATTGCCCAAGGGCGTCACCCTCGCCTACCTCGGCATGGAGAAGATGCGCGCGGAGGGTTTCAGCAGCCTGGTGCTCGCCATGCTGACGGGGATCCTGTTCATCTATCTGATTATGGTCGCGCTGTACGATTCATACATCTATCCGTTCGTGGTGCTGTTCTCCATCCCCCTGGCAATGGTGGGCTCCATGGTCGCCCTGGCCGCAACGGGAAAGTCGCTCAGCATCTTTACGATGCTCGGCATCATCATGCTCATGGGCCTGGTCGCAAAGAATGCCATCCTGCTCGTGGACCGGACAAATCAGACCCGGCTCGAACGGGGGCTGTCGGTGTATGACGCGCTGCTGGAAGCGGCCCAGTCACGGTTACGGCCCATCCTCATGACTACCCTGACCATGATTTTCGGCATGTTCCCTATTGCGATCTCCACGGCAGCAGGTTCGGAGTGGAAATCAGGCCTGGCGTGGGCCCTGATCGGCGGGTTGACGAGCTCCCTGTTCCTCACGCTGATCGTGGTTCCCGTGGTCTACATGAAGCTGGATGAGTGGAAGGAATCCATACCGGCGTTCTTCAGCAAACCCTCTGATCTTATCCGGAGATCCCGCCCGAAGTAAACCGGCCCGCGTAACATACAACAAGCCTCCGTTTCGCATCGAAACGGAGGCTTGTCACTTTCCTGCCCTTCCCTCCCCCTTCTCTTCTACACAGTCATAATGACCGCTTGATGTGCTCTGAATGGCGCTTCTATGTGTTTTTTTTCACTTTCGGCCCGGATTCGCCCTTTTCCCCCCTCCACTCTGATGTGGCATGATGTTTGTAAATAACACACCAGAATTGAAGACAGGATTCAGAAACAACCAGAACAATCCATAAAGGAGCTACACCATGGGACAGCAGCAACTTCTCCTCATCATCCTCGGTGTCATCGTGGTCGGTATCGCCGTTGCGGTCGGTATCACCATGTTCACCGATAACGCGGTGAATGCGAACCGTGACGCGGTCACCAATGACCTGGTCAACCTCGCGGCCCGTGCACAGCAGTTCTATCGCCGCCCGACAGCCCTCGGCGGTGGCGGGAATTCATTCGTCGGCCTTACGGCAGATGCCTCAGGTCTCCGGAAGCTGACCAATCGTGCAAGCAATGCCAACGGCGCGTATACCGTCACCTCGGCTGGTACAACCACGGGCGTGACGATCCAGGGAGTCGGTACCGAGCACGCCGACGCGACGAATTACGTCACCATGGAAATCCACGTCTTTAATGACAAAGCAGATAGCGTCGTCATCATCCACTGACGCACCGGCAGAACATCATGCGCTGCACATGAGCCCCCGCACAGGGGGCTCACGCGTCTTTACATATACACCTGCGCCAGCTGCCGGGCAACGTCCACCGCCGGAATATCCGACCTGTTACACAGCACCAGCACTGTGAGCGAACGACTGGGCATGCGCAGAACACACGTGCGGAATCCAATCGTCGAGCCCCCGTGGTAAAACACCTCCACACCGCCGACTGTCCCTATGAACCACCCGTATCCGTACCAGGTCTTTCCGTCATCGGTCAATGCCTGATGAGCAAACACCTCGCTCATGCGAGCGGGCGGCACAAGCCTGCACGCCGCCAGCCCTTCATCCCACTTGCTCAAATCCAGCACCGAGGAGTATATGCCGCCGTCTCCAAGCACCGAGCTGGTCATGCTCTGGTCCGTCCGCACGTAACTGCCCGGATGCAGTGTGTCGGGCGAGTAGCCGTATGCGCGGTTGGCAACGACGGATTTCCCCCGTTCATAGCCGATGCTTGCATCCATGTGCAACGGCCGGAAAATGCTCTCCTCCAGAAACCGGGCGAATGGCATTCCAGATGCCCGTTCCACAATCAGCGCGAGCAGGGCAAATGCCGAGTTGCTGTACGCAAACCGGGTTCCCGGGAGGAAACGGGTGCTGTCAATCCCCTTCAGAAGGCGCAACACATCCGCGTCCAGAACCGGCACGGTCGTCGAATCGGGCATCACATCTTCATACTCGATCAGGCCGGACGTGTGCGTCAACAGATGACGGAGGGTAATGCGCCGGGCCGCAGGCGCGACATCGGGGAAAAAGTCCTGCAGCGTCTGGTTCAACGAAAGAGCTCCCCGTTCCGCCAGAATCATGACCGACATCGCGGTGAATTGCTTGGTGACGGAAGCAAGCCGGAAATTCGTGGCCGGCGTGATGTTCACACCGGCTTCCACATCGGCGCAGCCGAACGATTCCGCAAAGACCACGCTGTCACTCCGGATCACCATCACCGACGCGCCTGGCCCGGACCCGGCGCGGAAGGGAAAAATGACATCTGCGCCACTGCGCAGCGATGAACAGGACAACGCCAGCAAGCAGACAACGCCACTGATGCCCACCAGGAGGATCTTCATCGGATTCCGGCTCCGCGTGATACATGACGATGGAAAATGCAAGAGTTTTGGGCTAGTTGCAATGCCCGGGCCGGCCAGGATGTCTGTACTCCGTTCCACTGTGATCCCCGGCACAGCGTGATAGAAGGCACAATACCTCTCGATTCTTCAACGGGTGCAGAACTCTTGCTCGCGCACACACACCGTCACATGCACGGCGCCGCTCACCGAAGCGGGATGGAGCTGTTTCTGTCTCCCTCCGCCGTTGGCATGCCTGTTGTACCTTGAGTCGCCGGTAGAGGAGAGAGATCCTGCGACTATTCCTGTCCCTCCGCACCTATCGTTGAAAGAACTCTGCAATGGGTCAACAGCAGCTGCTGCTGATTATTCTGGGCGTTATCGTGGTGGGGATCACCGTCGCAGTTGGGATCACGATGTTCATTGACGACGCCGTAAATGCAAATCGTGATGCCGTAACGAACGATCTGGTCGACCTCGCATCGCGCGCGCAGCAGTATTTCCGCAGGCCGGCGGCATCCGGTGGCGGCGGCAATTCGTTCGCGGGATTGACCGCCGATGCTGCCGGTCTCCGCAAACTCACAACCAAGGCGACGAACGGCAACGGGGTCTATGCAATCCAGACCGCCGGCACTGCTACGGGACTCGAGATACGGGGGGTGGGCACAGAGCAGGGGGATGCGACAAACCATATCACCATGGAGATCCACGTGTTCACCGACAGAGCCGACAGCGTGGTAACGATTCACTGATCCCAGCATCGGCGCCGGCCACACGGTACGGTCCGCAGGAACGATTGCGGGGAACTGTTCCGGGATTGGAAAAGACGTTGCAGGAATGAACAAACGCGGACTGTGTGCCTGGAGCTCCCGGCGCTCTCAGGTTCAGGGATAGAGCAAAGGGTTCAAGGGACTGGCAGCCACTTCGCCCGCGTTCTGGCCTGGATGAAACACTTCCATGTCCACCTTCCGGTTTTCATTGTCCGGGTCCATGATTCGCGTGCCGTCAGCATAATAGATGATCGTAATGACCTCGCGCGTCGCGTCGCTGGAATTGGCATGAGCCGAATGGACTGTCCAGCCGGCATGAAATGTCGCGTCGCCCGCATGCAGCGAAAAATCCTTGATCGGATACTTCCGGTCTGCGACCAGCTCTTCGAAACGGGTCTGGGAATCTTCGGATATCGCAATGCTGATCAACGACCCCTCATGATGCGATCCCGCGGCAAAGCTCATCGTGCCGCTCTCCCGTGGAGCCTCCGTCAGGGGCATCCAGAGGGTTATGGTGTTCACCGTATCCAGGGGCCAGTAGAACTGATCCTGATGCCATGGGGTGTTCCTGCCTCCGGCTTGTTTGAATAACGCCTGGTCGTGATACAACCGCACCCCGCTCACGCCCATGAGAATGGCGGCGAGACGCGCAAACCGTTTGGCAAAGATGAACGGCTGCAACCCGGCATCCAGCTGCCACACGTTGGTTACCTGCCCGAAATAGCGCCCGTATGCTTTCGTCTCCCCGCTGGCGGAATCCTTGTTCAGTTTCTTCGCGACTGCATTTTGGATCTTCGGACGGTACACAGCGATGTCAGACGCTGCTGCCACTTTCCGCAAACAGATAAATCCATTCTTGCGGTAACTGCCGATCTGGGCCCTGGTCAGAGGGTATTCGAGATTAAGCATCGAGATTCCGGAAAAATGTGTCGGTGGCCGGTGTTATCTGGAACATATCTCCGGAAGACAGGGTTCCATCCTGCCGACCGGCCTCCGGGAACACCCAGGCCCGGAAAAGATTATCTCGTGCCCATTTCATTCATGATACCGCGAGCCTCGAGAGCTCATGGCGGGAAGTGCGTCTTCATCCAGGATGATATCTCGTCAAGCACACCTTCGGCAAACGCCTTGTCGAGGCTCGGGTACTCACCCGGGTGGCCGGTAACTGCACGCTGGAAAAGATGATTTGCCCCCGGGATCGTGACGACACGCACATCAGTGTTGCCGCGTGATGTCAGGGCGGTTGTCATCCGCAGATTGTTCAAGGACAGGATCACCTGTTTGTCCAGATCACCATAGAGCGCAAGGACCGGACACCGTACCTTTTCGAGATCGGGGACCGGGTCATGGGTTATGAAGTATCTGAACCAGGGAGTCTGTACCGCTTTCATCTGAGACTCCAGCGTTGCATCTGCGAGAGAGTCAGGGTTCGTCAGGGCGGCCTTTTGTTCCGCGGGCATGTGAGCCAGGTTCCGATGTATCTCAGCCCGCAGGAACGTCCGGAGGTCATCCCACCCTTTTTGCGCCCGCACAGTGGCAAAGACCCTCCGTTCTGCTGCCTGGTTCCTGCCGATCTCCTCCGGCGTCTGTCCGGCGAGTCTTCCGAGCGCGTCGATCTGCGAAAGGATGGTCGAATCGCCGGGAAGTGCCGGCCCGGCAAGGAGCACAAGGAATGCGATGTCATGTGACCCCGCAGCGCACATCGATGCGACCAACGCACCTTCACTGTGACCGATCAGGCCGACCTGTGAGGCCCGGATATCCGGACGGGCGGTGAGCGACTTCACCATGGCCATGGCGTCGGTCGCAAAGTCTGCCGTGGTGGAAGACCTCATATCCCCTGTTGACCCGCCGACGCCGCGGTCATCACAGCGCAACACGGCAAATCCCTTCCGCGTGAGATGCTCGGCCAGAATTCTGAAGGGGGTGAACCCGAAAATTTCTTCATCCCGGTTTTGCGCTCCGCTCCCGGTCAGCAGTATTGCCGCGGGAAAGGGACCCCCGCTCGAAGGCATCGAGAGGGTGCCTGCCAGCGTCACCGGCCCGTTGGCAACCTTCACTTCCTCCTCACGAAAATCGGTGGGTGGCGTCCGGATGACCGCCGGCGGTTCAACAGCCCGGTGCAGCCTGAACCGGGCTGCTGCAGTTCCCTGGCGGAAATCTCCTGCGATGGAATCCCCCGCCAGCATGCCGTCGAATACGGCAAGTCCCGGTCCTGCGGGGAGTTCGAAATGAACCCCTGCCGGCGTTGCGCGCACATTGGTGAGGGCAAGGCCCATCGCCATCTGCGCCGGGATGTCGATCGTGCCGCGCAACGAGTCGCCGGCACCACGAAGATGCACGACGATCCCCAGATCCAAGCCGGTAAGCCCGATCGCGCCCTCCCACCGGCCGGCCGGACCGGGTTGTGCAACGGCGGGCGCAACGCGCGCCGCCACAAGGATCAACAACACACAGATTGCGTGTTTCATAACGTACCTCCGTTCGGATGGTCGGTTGGCGGGGTTGAAAGATCCGGTGCTGTCTCCATCTCATCATGCTGCAAGCGCCGGAGGAGGATGAAAGGATAGATGAATCCGGCAACAACAACGGGTGGCAGGATCGTGACGATCAGGGCGATATGTGCCGGTACGCCGAGCACTGAAGCAACAGCGAGGACCACCCCCGCAATGACAAACATCCATCCCCCGACCCGATGGGACTTCACCCACACGACATCGGACGCGAGAGTCCACGGGGTGCGAATGCCGAAGAACCAATTGCGCGGCACCCGGGGAAGATAGTTGCCGATCAGGGCGATGAGCACGCCGATGCACACGCCCAGGAGGTTCGTCGGCAGGCGCCCGTCGCGCGCGGCCAGAACGGTCAGCAAGAAGATCGCCACACTGAACCCCAGAACGAAATCGCGCAACAAGGTCAGCAGGTGATACCGGGGCTTGATCGTTTTCCAAAAAGGATCGATCAGCGGAACGAACGTCAGCAGGAGGTAGATGCCGGCGGTGAGCCCGACACTCCAGTACAGGAATGCCGGGCGGGAAGAGTAGCTGTCCGCAACACCGTCGCCGTTGAAATGCGTGGGGACCTGGTCGGGCAATGAGGGACCGATGACGAGTGCCAGCACCACAATTGTGGCGATCGCAGCGAGGGCAAACAGTTCATGGGAGAGTTTCCAGGGCATGGACTATTTCCTGATGTGGAACTTCATGAAGTACTCCATGGCCATCTGCACGACGGTCATGTTGAGGGAGTAGCGGATATACTGCCCCTCGCGGCGTGTTTCCACCAGATCCGCCCGCTTGAGCATGTCGAGATGATGCGAAAGGGTCGGCTGCGACACCTGAATGCGTTCGAGCAGGTCCGAGGGCGTGCGGCTCTGTTCACGAAGCAGCTGCAGAATCGCCATGCGGGTCGGATCGCCGAGCGCCTTGAAGACGGCATTGAGGGGTTTCATGGATTCTCATATATGTACATATATACATATATCCACACCGGAAGAATACACACATTTTCCGGCAATGTCAAGACTCTCACGCGTTTTCCTTCCGGCATTCGGCAAACAGATTCACCCCCTCGTGTTCAAACTGAATCCGCGTGCAGTCACGCTTGAACGGGGATGCCCGGAACAACCGGTTCATGTCCTCCTCCGTTCGATGAATCAGATTCCATTCGAGCACGTAGTCCATGAACTCCTTCGCCGGGTTCCGCGGATGAAAATTGCCCAGTATCACCCGCCCCCCCGGCACCAGGTTCTCGTAGGCATACTGCAGCAACTTCTGCACCAGCTTGTCGTTGAGGTAATCGATCAAGCCAATGCTGTAGATCAGATGCTGCGGCTCAACACGCGTCTTTCCCCTCCCAAGGAACAGCGCAATGAGATTCTCGTTCACCAGCGTGATCTGGGAGACAAGTTTCTGCCGGGAGCGGATGTCATCCACAAAAGCCAGGGCCTGAAGATCGATGTCCAGCAGCGTCACCCGGAGACGCGATTTGTCCGGCAACGCATCGAAGGCATCAAAGATCTCCGTGGCGGGGCCGCTCGCCATGCACATGACCCGGACACTCCCCTCCGCCTGTGCCGCAACGGAATTCACAATCTCCCGCGCAAGAAGGGAACGCCGGTTCCTCACGGCACGCGAAGGAGGCGTATCGAGAAACATCCTGTCAACCACCGGCCCCAATCTTCCCGTCCCGGCTGCCCTGTTGGTGTAAATATTATGGATGGAGAGATAGTCCCCGGCATACCCGCGCGGCTTCGAGTAAAACCTCTCCGCGGTTTCCGTGGTCAGCAGATACGGCAGCATCTCATTCTGCAGCCGGCTCCCGATCTGCTGCTTGGTGATGTCATTCAGAGGTGAAACGCTGCCCAGCACCTCGTGCGACACGTGCATCAGGTCGCGGCTCATCGAAAAGAACAGGTCCAGGGTCTGGTCGGACAGCATCCCGTTCTTGAGCGCTTCTTTGTCCATCTGCAGCATCGTCCGCTTGAACCGGTCAATCTCATCCTGCGCCCGGCGCACGTGCGGGTTGCGACGGACCTTTTCATCGTCCGCGTGATGCGCAAAGTGCTCCGCCGTCGCCTGATGCAAACGTGACGCGACGGACACCAGCATCGCCCGGTAGAAATCCGCCGCATAGACGTGATCGTTTTCCAGCTTTTCGCTAAGGAGGCTCCTGCTGATTTCCAGCACCAGCGACTCTTCCTGGGCAACCACGGAGGATGGAACAGCAGTGTCGGTGAAAAAGGGGATCTCCCCCATCACGCTTCCGGGCGAAGCGCGATCGGACGGGGGATTGTCGCTCACTCCCGTCTCGACCCCGAACAATCCGTCCAGAACAATGTACAACGCCGGGGATTGTTCACCCTCCTTCAGCAGAATCTCCCCGGGCGACAGCCGGCGTTCCTTCCCTTTCTGTACAATCCAGGCGAGAACGTATTCGGGCAGGACATCCAGCAAATTGGCCATGATCCCCCTGCTCCAGGGTGGTTGTCGTGAACGGAAAACAGGCTACTTGCCGGGCTCCATCGAAGCCTGCTTCTTATAATCTGCGGGGATCACAAAGTCCTCCGCGCCAATGGGCCGCCGTTCGATCTTCGTTACTTCCTGTGAGTCGACAACCTTGCCGCCACTCCGGGTGACCGAGATGAGCGGAAACAACCCGAGTTGCCGCAAGAGCTCAATCTGCGTTCCGGCATCGTCCCCTTCGGCCTGCCCCAACAACGAGTCAAGACGGGACGCAAGGTCGCCAAGCCCCTTCGCACCCCAGATTTCGGTCTCCGACTCACCGCGCTTCAGAATCACCTGCTCGCACCCGTAGCCGAGGATCTTCCGCGATCGCTTCGTGCGCTCCACCTGTGGCTTGTCGGGATCCTGGTCGCGCTGCTCCCTCCTCGTGGTCCGGTCTGCAAGCGAAACCTCAAAATACGTCTTGTCGGCGTCATTGATGATCCACGAGAGCTTCCGGTCATGACGGTAGATCACGGTGGACCCCGGCGTGTCGCCAACGGTCGGAATCTTCACCTTGACCATGTCGCGTCTGACCCAGATCGTCATCGCAAACTGCTGGCCGATGCCGCGGTCATCAAGGACATAGTTGTGACTCTCGATGATGCCCTCGAACTGTGCATGCGACCGGGCAACCGCACACAACAACGCAACCAGGAGTGACGTGGAAAAATGTTTCATCGCGTATTATTTCAGTAACAGCATTCTTTTGGTGGACACCACAGTGTTGGCTGCGCGGTCGCCGGCCGCAACGGTAAGGCGATAGAAGTAGACGCCGCTGGACAACCGGCTTCCGTCAAATGAGACCTCGTGGTATCCGGGCTGTTGCTCTTCGTTTGCCAGCACCGCTACCTCGCGCCCAAGGATATCATAGACGCTGAGCCGTACCCACCCGGACCCGAGACCCGAAACCCTATACCCTATCGTCGTGACCGGATTGAACGGATTGGGGTAGTTCTGTTCAAGCACATACCCTGCCGGCACTTCAGGAGGGCCCTCCGCCGGCACACTGGTGAGCGCTGAAGGACGGTAGCACAGCACTTCCCCGTTGGTGGTGACGACCCAGGCTATCGAGGAATCCGGGGCACTCACGTGAGTGATCGAACCGGAAAACGGATAGGACGTCTCTTCTGACCAGGCGGAACCATTCGTGCGGGTGTGGAACGGGGAGGATGCAGTCACCACCCATGCTGACGGGTCTCCCGGAACAGACGTGAGGCCGGCGACCTGATCGGTTGACGGGAACGCCAGAGACACCCAGGTCTGCCCGCCGTCCGTCGACCGGGTGACCAGGCCACCGTCATGCACTGCATATCCTATCGTCGTGGTGTTGAACGCAACACCGTAGCTGTTCAGCCCGCCGGTCGCCGATTGCTGCCAGCTCCCTCCGCCATCCGTCGTGCGCCAGACCGCGTTCTGATTCGTGCCAAACCAACCGTGCTGCTCATCGGTCCACCAGAACGAGTTGTTCCACCCTGCTTCCCCGGCGACAAACCCCGGCTCCAACCCGAGGTGTGACCACGACGCGCCGAAATCTGTGGTCTTCAGCACCACAAACTTGCCGTCGGCCAGAGGATCGCCAAGCGTAAAGCCGGTCCCATCGGCAAACATGCGGATCCCGTCAATGAACGGGCTCTGCCTCCCCGGATACGTCTGCTCCGACCAGAGAATGCCGCCGTTAGCCGTGGCAAAAATGCGCCCGTCGGACGTTCCCACCCAGGCACGTTGATCGTCCAGCGCGGTCACACAATAGAGATCCACACCCTGCAACGACCCGGTCACTTCGGTCCACGTGGTTCCGCCGTTCGTCGACCGGATGACAAGGGGTCCGGTGGCGATGGTGTTTCCGCCGGAAGCCCATATGACGTTCGGGCTGGGCGCATTGACACTGTACAGGCTCGAACTGGATCCGTCCAGCTGAAGCAGCCAGAGGGGCATGGACGGGAAAAGCGTCGCCACAAATGCACCGGCGTCACTGTCGGTCCCGTTGTACGTCCAGATCGCCGTGAGTGAAACCTCCCGTGTGGACGCCAGGGGAGCAACGCGGAACGTAAACGCGGGAAGAGTGACTTCCTCGCCCGGAGCCACCGAGGCCACCTGTGCGGTACCGTTCAGAACTTGCAGCGAGGCGTCCGACGACGTGACGGTAACCGCACAACCGGTTGCCCCGGCGAACAGCACGTTCTTCAGCGTGAGCGTGAGCACCAGCGTATCGCCGACCAGGAAAAGTTTCCTTCCGCCGGTTGTGCGGAGGTCGCTGTTGACGAGATTCAGCGCGGCGTGCGATTCCGAGAGAGCCCGGGTAAAATTCACGCGCCCGCGGCCGAGAGCACCCGCGTAGGCAGGATTCAGCGCGGTGATGGGATCAGCGGTCGTCCGGATCTGGGCCGCGATCTGGTCAGGCGTCCACGTCGGATGCGCCGCACACAGAATGCCGGCAAGTCCGGCTGTGAGAGGACTTGAATAGGAAGTGCCGCTTCCGCCGTTGCCGTACCCGCCCCCGGCAATGGCGCTGAAGATGTTCACGCCCGGCGCAAAAACAGGAATCGTCCTGCCGTAGTTCGAGAACGATGCGATCACGTCATTGGTGGAGTTGGTCGCTCCCACGGCAAGGACGCCGATGTAGCTCGCGGGATAGGAAGGCGACACGTCGTTGTTCAGACCATCGTTACCGGCCGCTGTGACCACGAGCGCCCCTGCATTCCCGGCAGCGGTGATCACATCCTGTTCGAACTGCGAGTAGCCGCCGTGTCGACCCCAGCTGCAGTTGATGACGTTCGCGCCATTATGGAAGGCATACACAATCCCTTCGTAGCCATAGGCGATGCTCAGGTCCTGGGTGGCCGAGGATGTACAGATGGGCATGAGGGAACAATTCCAGGACGTTCCGGCCATCCCCTTGCCGTTGTTCGCGACCGCACCGAAATGGCTCGCCGTTGCNNCCGTTGCCGTCATCGTCGATCCCGTTGAGATCTCCTGCGTCAAAGATGCCGTTGTGGTTGATGTCCTCGCCAGGGTTGATATGCACGTTGGCGTTGAGATCTTCGTGACGCCAGTCGGTTCCCCCGTCGACATCGGCGATGACCACCGACGCACTCCCTTTGGCGATACTCCACGCATTGAAGACGTTCAGCCGGGTGAGCGCGCCGGCCTGACTTCCCAGCAGCGGATCATTGGGCGTATCGTTGAGCCGTTGATAGTATTTCGGCTCGGCATATTCCACCCCGGGCAGCGCCGCAAGTGCATGCGCGGCTTCCGACGGTCCCAGGCCTTCCGGCAAGTCCAGCGCATAGATGCGCGACAACCCCACGGCATCGGCGGCGGGCGCCAGTTTTCCCGGTGACCCCGAGCTCGGAAACATCCGGTGAAACGACTTCGCCCCGATTGCCGCAAAGGCGGAAACCAGTGCGTCTGTGGGCTTGGCCAAGGCCCCCTGCTGCACGACAGCGGCCTGGCGGAGCTTGACGACGACGGTACCCGGAATGATATCAGCCTGCGAAGTCGCAACGGGGCTGTGAGCGGCACCGCGTGCCCGGTGAACAGCGCCGGGCGCAAGGAGGGGCTGACAGATACTGGTGATGACGATCGCGGAAAAAAGGACGATGTTGCGCACTATGGCATCCCGGCGGTAGTGTTGGAGTACTGGTTCTTTAAGAAACAAAGGTATCCCCGATTATGCAAGTGGGGGAACGGCAGTCCGCCGCCAGGTATTGACTTTCCGGCAGGGATTGCGTATTATCAGGTGTCATTCCACAGTTGTTCCACTCACTCGGGATCGCACGCAGACGGACGTTGGTACTGAAGAACAGTTGTGTATGATAGATTCCGGAACCAGACGTCTTATGCGCACATCCCACGTATTTTCCTGCCTTTTGCCGTTTCTCATGATCGCCTGTGAGAAGAATCCGATGGATGCCATCGATTCACATGGCGCGGCACCGTTTCTCCAATCGGCCAGTGTGTCTCCGACAAGCGTCGATCTCGATGCGATGTCCACAACGGGCTCGTCATACCAGATCACGGTCCTCCTTGGCGCGGTTGTGAATGATGCGCAGGGCGCGACGGATATTGCCGCTGTCTCGTACGTGCTCTGGGGACCTGGTAACGATACGCCTGTTTCCCGAGGAACGCTCACGGTCGCATCGTCAGTTCCCGCTACCGGAACAGTGACCTGTACCGGGACTGTCGTGTTCCCGGTGACGCGATCTCAAACAGGCACATACCGGATTGAGATCTCCGCAACGGACAACGCCGGCCGGACGAGCAGCAGAGTATCGACGGCTCTCGCCGTTATCAAAGGTCGAAGCGCTCCTGTCATCAGTCTCCCGGGCGCACGCACGCTCGCCGCAAGCGGCACCGATTCCACGCTGTATGGGATGACAATTACCGCTTCAGATTCGAACGGACTGGGCGAAATTTCCCTTGTTACGGTAAAGCCAAGCGGGACCCGGAATACCTCGGCCGTCACCATGTTTGACGACGGGTTGCCGTCACACGGCGACGCGCTTGCGGGCGACGGCATCTACTCGACCCGCATGTGGCTTGCCCCGTTGACATCAATCCAGGAAGTGGTGTTCGAATACCAAGCGTTCGACAAACGGGGACAACAAAGCAATGTGGTGCACCGTCAGGCGTCAAACGATCCGCCACATTTCGTACGTCTCTCCATCCCCGCGACAATTCAGCACCCGTCCAGCGGAACGACATTCGTCTCGTTCTTCGCCACGGTGGCAGACAACAACGGTCTCGACGATATCGACTCCGTCTACTTCCGCAATTTGAGCTCAGCCACCCCCACATCGCTCTTGATGTACGACGACGGCGACTTGGTTGTTCACGGTGATTCCGTCGCTCACGATGCCACCTATTCCCGCATCGTGTCTATCGATGCCTCGACCGCGACCGGCATACGGCAATTCCAGTTCTCTGTGACCGACCGCGCTGGCGCACGGGCCGATACGGTAAGAAACATTACTATCAATTGAAGCCCATGACACGACGCGCCCTCTTCCTCAGCTGTGCGGCTGCCGCTTTCATCCTCAGCTTCCCCTCCGCGCACAATGAAGCGTCGGCCCAATCACGGTTTCTGAAGTCCTACGCCGTCACCGCCCCCGCCGGCGAAGTTGCGGGCACAATCCCCAGCAACAGCGTTTCCCACATTTCTGTGCGCGGGACGACGCTCTGGATCGGGACCGGCAAGGGTCTCGCCCGGAGCACAGACGGCGGACGAACCTGGATCGACTATGCCTCCGATCCCGCATTCGCCAACAGCGGCATATTCGCCGTCGCCGTCAGGAATGACTCCGTCTGGGTGTCCACCGGCTATTCGAAAGACGTGGAAGGCCAGTCTGTGCAGACCGGTTCCGGATACGCCTATTCCCTCGACAACGGTAGCACCTGGGCCGCACGCGCACAAACGATGGACGATCGCGCCGACAGCATCGTGACCTATGGTGCGAATACAGTGAAATTCCTCCCCATCGTTGTCCCGGAACAAAATGTGACGTTTGACATCGCACTGAGCGACGGTGTTCTATGGATTTCCAGCTGGTCAAGCGGCGTGCGCAAATCTACCGACCGGGGCGCCACGTGGCAACGCATCGTGCTCCCGTCCAAATTGATGTCGTCCATCGCCCCCACCGATGTCCTGACCAACTATAAGATCGATCCCCGCCAGGACAACAACTATCTTGCGTTTTCGGTCTATGCCCAATCGAACGACACGATCTGGGCGGGCACCGCCGGCGGCATCAACAAATCAATCGACGGCGGACGGAGCTGGGTGAAATTCACACGCGATACGCAGGTCGAAAGCATCCTCGGCGACTGGGTGATCAGCATCGACGGACAGCGGTTCGCGTGGGGCACGAGGATCTGGACCACCAACTGGCCCGCCGAAGGCAACAATCAGCAGTACGGGGTCTCTTCGTCCGACGATGGCGGGCGGACCTGGAAAAATCACCTGACCGGGGACAAAGCGTACGGGTTCGCGTTCAAAGACTCGATTGCCTACGTCGCGACGGAAAGCGGCGTGTTCCGGACTTCCGATGGCGGCACCCACTGGAGCGGCACCGGAACAATCATCGATCAGCACACACGCGAGCGCATCACAGAAAATGTTTTCTATGCCGTCGGTGTGATGAACGATACCGTGTTTTGCGGAAGTTCTGAGGGACTCCTGAAGACCGAGGACTCCCCCGCCCATCCTTTCGGCGAACAGTGGGAGATTCTGCGATCGTACCGATCACTTCCCTCCGCCTCTTCGACATATGCCTACCCAAACCCCTTCTCCCCGAAATCGGAATCGATCCGGATACACTACGCCGTGCCTGCCGCCGGATCTCTTGTGACGATCGAAGTGTTTGATTTCGGAATGAACCGGCTCCGCACTATCGTGAAAGACGCCCAGCGCACGGGCGGGCGGGAGCAGGATGATATCTGGGATGGCACCGACGACAGAGGACAACACCTGCCGAACGGAGTCTATTTCTATCGCGTCACACTCGCGGGGCAGGATCCCCTCTGGGGTAAAATTATGGTGCTCCAATGACCCTTCCCCGCCCCCATGTGACAGCGCTGTTGCTCGCCGTGCTGACCGGCGCGCAGTTTCTTCCTTCACCCGCAACTGCACAGCTCGCCGGTGAGCCCGGAGCATTCAACCGCATGGGCTTTGGCGCGAGAGGCATGGGCATGGGCAATGCCCTCTCCGCCGTACCCACGGGTGACCTGACAAGTTATTACAACCCCGCCTTGCTTCCGCTCGTCGGCACACGAACAGGATCGGCATCGTTTGGGGTGCTCAGTCTGGATCGGTCGCTAAACTTCCTGTCGTATGCCATGCCGCTTCCCCCAAAGGCAGGCGTAGCCGTCGGCCTGATCAACGCGGGAGTAAGCAACATCGACGGACGCGATGCAGATGGCGTGCCGACAGGCGCATTGAGAACATCCGAAAACCAGGCGTTTCTCGGCTTCGGGATCCGCCTGAACCCGGAATTGAGCGCCGGTGTGAATGTGAAGCTCCACTACTATCATCTGTATACGGATGTCAGTTCGACAACCGTCGGCCTGGATTTTGGCGTGTTCTACATGGCGACGCCGGACCTCGGCGCAGCTGTCACCGTACGTAACGTGAACTCGCGCTACAAATGGGATACCGGTCCGCTGTTCGGGCAAAGCGGACAGACGACGGAAGACAGATTCCCCCTCCTGTATACAGCAGGAGTCTCGTACCGGTTTGCCGACACACTGGGCATCGCCGCCGCGGAGGTGGAGTTCAGCGATCAGTCAACAATACTCGCGCGTGCAGGTGTGGAATACGCGATCATTCCGGAGCTCACATTGCGCGCAGGGATTGACCGCATCGATCTCAAAGAAAAGGGCAACGGCGTCAAGCCTTCTGCCGGCTTCACACTGAAGAAGACCCTTGGCGCCTGGACGCCGGCGGTGCAGTATGCATTCATCCTCGAGCCGTTTTCGCCGTCGGACATTCACATTGTCACGGTCTCTGTAGCATTCTGAGAGGCAGCATGCAGCATACGGTCAGGGCACACCTGATGGCACGTGCCACAGCGATCATCCTTCTCCTGGCACTCGGCTTGCCGGGAACAATCTCCTCGGCCCGGGCGGCAGCCGGCGCGACCGGCCTCGCATTCCTGAAGCTGGGCGTGTCGGCCAGGGGCGTGGCCATGGGGGATGCCATGGCCGGTGCCGTGCGTGGAGCGGCATCCACGTTCTACAATCCGGCGGGACTCGGCCTCGGCACCGCACCTTCGCTGAATTCCGAGTTCCTGTTCATGCACAAGGAGTGGATCCAGGATACCCGTACCGATTTTCTGGGGGCCCGGTTCAGTTTCGGGGAACGCCATGCACTCGGCGTTTCCGTGCTGACGACGACCGTCTCTGATATCGAAATCCGCACGCAGCCCGGCGAGGCCGCCGGCACATTCTCCTCACGCGATCTGGGTATCGGCCTTTCCTATTGCTATACCATCGACACCGGACTCCGTGCCGGTCTGACTGCCCGCTATCTCTACGAACAAATCCTTGTCGACGACGCGCAGGGGCTCGGCGTGGATCTCGGCGTGCAATATGACGGCTTCCTGGAAGGCCTGACACTGGGGGCCGCGCTGGCAAATATCGGCAGCATGGCCGACTTTCGGAATGATCCTCTCAAACTTCCCGCCCTGATCAGGGCCGGGGCTGCTTACCGGACGGATGTGCCGGACCTTCAGGGCGCTGTGGTCCTTGCGGCTGATGTCGAAGATATCTTTGCGGAATCACAACCGCGTGTCGGCCTGGGTGCGGAATGCTCGTTTCGGGGAATCTTCCTTCTGCGTGCAGGCTACCAGCTGGGATCGGAAGCGCGTGGACTGAGCCTGGGCGGCGGAGTGCAATATGGGGTGTTCGGCGTTGACTATGGCTTCAGCCGGCTCTCCAACGATCTGGGCAACGGACACACCATCACTGTCCGCGTGGAATTCTGACACGAAAGTGTCTGAACGGAGCTAACTTCCCTCCATGACGCGCAACTCACGCGGGTCTTTCCACATTCCTCGCGTGAAATCCGGAAATGCCATCGTCCGCCCGTTGTGTGCGATGGACTGCTCGCTGAGCTCCGTCACCGCGCTGATCGCGGCGGCATCGTACACGTCCATGTCGGGCGGAACCCCCTTCTGGAGCGCAGTGATCAGCCGGTAATCCTCGATAAAATCCATACCGCCATGCCCCGCTCCTGCTGACTCCTTCTCAAGATCCACCCAGACCGGGTGTTGATACTTCTTCAGGTACTCATCGATCGGTTCCCACCGGTCCTCCGGGCTCAGTTTCTCAATGTAAATCCTGGGATCGGGATATTTTCTGATGATGCCCTTGGTTCCCTGAAGGAGGATATCCCGGCTGTACGGCCGGGGCGAGCTTGTGTCGTGCGTCAGAACGATGGTCTCACCGTTCATAGTCCGGATCATCGTGGTGACGACATCGCTCAGAGCGTACTTCTCCGCGGCCTGGGGGCTTTCCGCTCCGAACCGGTCGAGGGCATACTGATGCAGGCCGCGCGTTTTTGTGCCGACCGCAACGAGTGAGCTGAAAACATTTCCCCGGTTGATGTTGAGGCACTGGGCAATCGGCCCGAGCCCGTGCGTCGGGTACAGGTCGCCATTCCGCTTCATCGCATGCGCACGACGCCACACACCCTCGCCATTCATGTCGTGCTTCACCGCGCGGAGGTCGTGCAGATACCCGCCCTGCGCATGAAGAAGTTCCCCGAAGAGACCTCTCTTGACCATGTTCAGGATCATCATCTCCATCCGGTCGTAGTTGCAGTTCTCCATCATCATACAATACCGGCCGGTCGCCTCCGAGGTCTCTACGAGCTTCCAGCAATCGTCAATCGTGTAGGCAGCGGGAACCTCCGTTGCGGCGTGCTTGCCGGTGTTCATTGCTTCTAGACACACCGGCACATGCCACTCCCAGGGGGTTGCCGTGTAAATGAGATCCAGATCGTCGCGTTGGCACATGCGCTTGAAATCCAGCTCACCGCGTGAGTAGCCCTCTGGACGCGGCCGCCCCGCTTTGACCGCCATCTCTTGTGCCCGCACGACCCTGCTCTCGACAATGTCGCAGACTGCACGGAGATCGGCGCCGGGGATTTTGAGCAAATTCCCGACATGATCGGTCCCCATCCCGCCGACACCGACGAACCCGATACGGACCCTCTCCATCGGCTTTCCCGTCGGCGCAGGTTTCACGGCGGATCCCAGCAGCCCGGAAGCGCATCCGGCGCTTGAGGCTTCGGCTAGCGCCAGACCGACTCCGGCCGCAGCCGCGTTTTTGAGAAATTCTCTCCGGTTGGATGGAAGATTCATGGCATGCCTCCGGCTTCGTTATGGCGCAGGCGTGTGTTGAGACGTTGGCCTGGCAAGGTTGATCAGTTCCAGTGCAGGACGTACCAGCGCGGCTGTTTTTCCTCGGTAAATTTTACAGCAGGAGACGGAAGGTGTATAAGGCTCATGGTTTCTTGAAGGAGCCCCACATCGCGATTGGCAACGTGGAAAGCGTCCAGATTGATATCGATGCCCAGCACAGCCTCCCTTTTGGTTTGGTGGTCATCAACGCCATACCCCACAGCGAACTGGACACACTCCGGCCAGTACCCTCGCCATCCCTCGGGCAAAAGGTTGTGTACATTCACAGCGAGCCAGTACGTGTGCGCATCGTAATGGTCCGTGAAATGCGGAGGCCACCGGTAGCCGTCGGCAGGAACATACGACCATTTGAAAGTGAAATTACGGAGGAACGGAAATTCAGTCTGCGCCATTGCAAAACCGAGTCCCGCCATGTTGAACGCCAGATCGTAACCAGAAAACCCGTAGGGGCTCAGCCCGTCGCCGATTTCTATCGAGACGGCAAAGAAGATCGTGCCTCCCGCCGCCCACCAGAATGCGGACCGCGCATCATATCCCCCCCAGAGCATGATNNCCCTTCCACCAATCGAAATACGAACTGATGAGTGACCCGACCAGCAGGCTTCCCACGGCGCCGGTCGCGATCACTTTGCGGGCGGACCACCCGCTATCACCCGCCGCCGGCACTGCCGGGCCCTGCTCCTGTGCCGTCGCACACTGCCAGGAAAGCAGAAGTATGACGTACAGCTTCCTCATCGAGCGACGGTCGAACCGGTGCGACGCCGCTGGATCTCCTGCACCCGGCGCACAATCGCCGCAAGATCTATCTGCTGGATGCATTCGAGATTGAACGGACACGCCCGTTTCCAGCACGGGGAACAGGAAAGACCCTCGGGGATCAACTTGATGCCCCGGTCGAACAGGTCGATCTCGGTCCAGCAGCTCACACCGAACCAGACAATAATCTCCTTCTTCAGCCCGATGGCTGCGTGCATGCCGAAAGAATCGCCCGAGACCACGACATCGCAGAGATTGATGTAGCAGAGCCCCCGGCGGACACCTTCCGTCGTGGGTGTATTGAGGACTTTGTCCCCCACCCTCCGGGAAATCTCGGCATTCCGGATAGTGTCTTCGGGGCCACCTAGAAGCAGCAGACGGATGCCGGGGAGGGCGGAGAGATGCTCGATCAGCGTGACATGCTGTTCAACGGTCATCTTCTTGTTCGGGTATAATTCCGAACAGCCGGTGTTGAATCCCACGGTCAGGTCGCCGGCA
>PMCM01000140.1 GCA_003154155.1 Ignavibacteriota bacterium
CAGGCGCTCTAACCAAACTGAGCTACTACCCCGTATTGTCCACTGTAACTTCTGCTACCTGTTCTGCCTTATCCGGAGCAGCTGAGCTGCACTGCCGGAAAAAATCTCAATCCGCTCCTTTTGGCTCCTTACCCACGACAATCCCAAATGTGAAGCCTCAGATGCTTTCAAAGAGTGCATTTAATATAAGGAAACGTTGCTTACTATGCAAGACGGAATGAACAGAAATTGACCCACTCCGCTATATTCAGGCCGAAGTTCGTGTGTTGATGCTCTTCAACGAACAGGCCCCCCCGCGCTCATGCTAAGAGTATAGCAGTTCCGCCCTCCATTTCGGGCGGCTGGCAAGGGAACCACGGATTGCCTTTCGAATAGTAAATGACTAGGTTTGTGCACACGCTGGCTGTTTTCAAAGCTGTAGGCATGCTGCAGTCTTTTTTTTCCGGCATCTGGTATGCCGTGCACATTCTTCAAGGGATTCCCGGATGTACCATGACGTATGGTTAAGAGCACTATGAAGAAGAAGACAATTTCCCTCCGAACTCCGATAGCCAACAAGAGCTCTGTCCCTCCATCATTGTCACCGAACGGCCCCTCCTATGTCGTCGGCCTCGGCGCATCAGCGGGCGGCCTGGACGCGCTCGAAAAGTTCTTCGATCATATGCCAGACAGTTCCGGCATGGCCTTCATTGTCGTATCGCATCTGGATCCGAATCATAAGAGTATCATGCCTGAACTCATCCAGAAATACACCAAGATGAAGGTGTTTCAGGCTGAAGACGGAATGGTGGTCGAACCTAACCGGGTGTATGTCGCGCCGGCCAACAGAGATCTGGGGATGCTTCATGGGATCATCCAACTCATTGAACCCCTCGAGCCACACGGGTTCCGGCTGCCCATTAATTTCTTCCTTACATCCCTTTCAGCGGATGCAGGAGACAAGGCCATCTGCATCATCCTCTCCGGCATGGCGTCAGACGGCACTTCAGGTCTCAAAGCCGTGAAAAGTGAACTCGGCATGGTGATCGTGCAGGATCCCGCTTCGGCACGATTTGACGGCATGCCCAGCAGCGCCATGAGAACCGGCCTGGCTGACTACATCCTCTCTCCCGAAGACATGCCCGGCCAGTTGATGAAATATGCCTTACGACAACCCAAGCATGTTTTGCTGGATAGCGCGATTGCCGCTGGCAAAACTCCCGATGCGCTGCAGAAGATCTTCATATTGTTGAGGTCTCATACCGGACACGATTTCTCGCACTACAAGACCAACACGATCTACCGGCGCGTGGAAAGAAGGATGCATATCTGTCAGATGGATGACCTTTCCAGCTATACCCGGTTGCTCCAGGAAACCCCCTCGGAAATTGACCGCCTGTTCGCGGAGCTGTTGATCGGCGTAACACATTTCTTCAGGGATCCCGAGGCATTCGAGGTGCTAAAGAAGTCATTGTCTGAAATTGTCATCAGCAAACCGGACCACGGCCACATCCGCATCTGGGTGCCCGGATGTTCGACCGGCGAGGAGGCATACTCGGTTGCGATCGTTTTGCGGGAATGCATGAGTGAAGCGAAGAAGAACCTTGGCGTGCAAATATTTGCCACGGACATCGACATTCAGGCGATTGAAAAGGCCCGCGCAGGTACGTTTTCAGGGATTGCCACGGATGTCAGCAAGGAACGCCTGAACCGTTTCTTTACTGTCGATGACAATCTCTTCCATATTCGCAAAGAAATCAGGGAAATGCTGATATTTGCCCCGCAAAGCCTTATCAAGGATCCTCCGTTCACGAAGCTCGACCTCATCACGTGCCGTAATCTCCTGATCTACTTTAATGCCGAACTGCAAAAGAAACTCATTCCCATATTCCACTACAGTCTTGACCAACGCGGCCTCCTGTTTCTCGGATCATCCGAAACGATCAGCGCGTTCGTCGACCTGTTCTCTGTTGTCGATCACAAATGGAAACTCTACCGAAGGAGGGATGCACGGTACTCGGCACAGCCGTTCATTGAATTCCCGGCTTCGCGGTCGACCGGAAAGTTCCAGGAGGTCATTGCGCCCAAGGAAGAGGTGGAGAATATCGGAGAGATCGCCGAAAAGATCATCTTGAAATTGTGCGTGCCCAATTGCGTGATCGTGGCGGAAACAGGCGACATCGTCTATGTCCATGGTCAAGCCGGAAAATACCTTGAACTCGCCCACGGCGAAGCAAAAATGAATATCTTTGACATGGCCCGCGGAGGGCTCCAGCATGAGCTCCCCGCGTTGATCAGGAAGGTCGTGCTGGGCAAGAAGGCCTTAACTGCCGAACGGGTCAAAATACGGTCAAACGGCAGATCCCACATCATCGATCTCACGGTGATGCCGATAAAGGAACCGAAGGCCGTGCCGGGATCCCTCCTCGTCATCTTTGAGGATGTTGAGCCGCAAACAAAGGAATCCAGGCGCGTGGCACCCCGCGGCGAAAGGAAATCGGAGACGCTGATCAAGGAACTCGAGCGTGAACTGAAGGTCACGAAAACCAATCTCCGTTCGACGATCGAAGAGCTGGAAACGTCCAACGAGGAACTGAAGTCGACCAACGAAGAGATCCAATCGACGAATGAGGAGATGCAAAGCTCCAATGAAGAATTGGAAACGTCGAAGGAGGAGCTGCAGTCGCTCAANNCAAAACAAGAACGATGAGTTGTCCGTGATCAACAACGACATGAAGAACCTGCTGGACAGCATCGATATTCCGACCATCTTTCTCGACAATAACCTGTGCATCAAGCGGTTCACCTTTCACGCCACACAGGTCATGAACCTCATTGCGTCGGATGTCGGACGACCGATCGACCATCTGGCCACCAAGTTCAAATACGACAGATTGCTGGAAGATGCCACCGAAGTACTGCGTACACTCGCGCATAAGGAAGCCGAACTGCAGACCAATGACGGACTCTGGTATTACATGCGGATCTTGCCGTATCGGACCACGGGCAATGTTATTGACGGCGTCGTCATCACGTTTTCCGACATCAACACGCTCAAGACGATGCACGAGGAGCTCATCGGGGTGCACGGCGATGTCGAGGCGGCGCGGGAGTTCGCCGACAATATTATTGACACGGTGGGGGATGCCCTGCTTATTCTCGACAAAAATCTCAGAATCGTTTCGGCGAATCGTTCGTTCTACGCCATCTTCAAAACCGCGAAGGAAGTGACGGTTGGCAGGTATATCTATGACCTTGACCACAAGAAATGGGATATTGCCCGGCTGAAGGATCTGCTGGAACAGATTATTCCCAGCCAGAAGCATCTGGAGGACTATGCGATCGAGTACACCGATGCCGGTGCAGAAACCATCCGCTTGCTCGTCAATGCCCGCCGGATGGTTCACGGAAAGAAGGAAACAGAGCTCATACTCCTTGCAATCAGGGCTCGACAATAATCACGCGAGGTACCCGAAATGAAACCGACCAGACGGTCATCACGATCGGCAATCACGAAAAACGCTAAGGAAGTGATCAAAAAGAATCCTGCAAAGCCGGTCGGGAAAACACCAGAAGAAGTCCAGAGACTTGTCCATTTGCTCCAGGTGAATCAATTCGAATTGGAACATCAAAACCAGGAGCTGAGAATTGCCGAGGCGGAACTGGAGGCATCGAGAACCAAATACGTCAATCTCTTTGACTTGTCTCCTGTCGCGTACGTTGTTCTTTCCGCCAATGGTGCAATGAAAGAAGTGAATATGTCCGCCGGCAAGATGCTCGGTAGTGACCGGCGCAAATTAATTGGCAAACAGTTTACTGGGCAGGTCGTGCGGGAAGACCAGAGCGCCTTTACCGCGTTTCTCAAGAGCGTCTTCAGCTCGCCGGCGAAGCAATCATGCAAGGTTCTGTTGGCCGCCAATGACAAACGCACGGTCCATGTTCAGCTGGAAGGCCTGAAGCTGGATGACATCCCCGGCACCGAACCGGAATGCCAGATCGCCGTGCTGGATCTTGCGGTCTACAAAGACGTGGAAAAGAGGTAGGAGGCTCCGCCGGAGCGAATACATCATCCACAAAACAATTCCGCATACGCTCTTATGAACAGGAAAAGAATACTCGTCATTGAGGACAATCCGGTGCTGCGCGAGAGGATCAATGCTATGCTCGCCCGGGAACCGGAGATGCGTGTTGTGGCGACCCTGGGGAGCGGCGACAATATTCTGGTGAAGATCAGAGAGACACAACCTGAGATGGTCCTTCTGGGGGTCGGTCTGAACCATACTACGGAAGCGTCGGTCATTGCGTTGGCACGGGAACTCGCGCCGGGAATCAATGTGATCTGCATGGGTCTCGTGCCATCATATCCGGGGATTGCCAGCCTGGTAGAAGCGGGGGCGGCGGGTTTCATCCTTGAGGATGCGACGGAAAAGGACTTCCTCGCGACCATGCGGAATGTGATCCAAGGGGCAAATGTCCTTCCGCCCCCAATGACACGTTTCCTGTTTCTCACTCTTGTGGAGGCTGCCGGCCGGAAGAGGAAGGAAGAAGGTCTCAAAGCCGTGCAAATGACGAGACGAGAACGCGAAATAAGCATGTTGATCGCCGGCGGCTTGAGCAACAAGGAAATCGGGAAGCAACTTAACATCACGACGTACACGGTGAAAAGCCACCTGCATAATCTTATGGCAAAGCTGGCGATCCATACACGCTTGCAGATAGTAAAAACACTCGACAACGGCCGCTCCTGAACTCGCCGGATCGCGATTGACCTCTCCCGCCGATCACATCCTGTTCTGCACAATCTGAAAAGGCGTTCAGGAAACCACCTTGTGCGCCTGCGACAGAACGGGCTGGCCGCTCAATGGTACTGGTCTGGTATCGACACGCCCGCCTGCTAATGGAACAGCACACCCGCAGGGATTTCGCTTTTGGGGTTTCCGTTCCTCATCCACGACACCTTGAGACCATCGCCTCCACTTTTCTGGAAATACGTCACCCTCATGGGGTGATAACCCGCTCCCAGGGCCACTACGCCTGATGCTTCCGTCATGCCATGGAGAAGATCATTGTCCACAACCAATCTGTTGTCGATGTAGAGCCTGCTGCCGTCATCGGATTCAGCGTAGAATCTGTAGACTCCCGTTGCCGGAACCTTGATCAGCCCTTCGAAAATGATTCCGTAGTTCTCCGGCTGGGTCTTGATCGAATTCCCGAATACCTCCACTGTCCCCGTTCTTGCGGGGGCTATTGCTGAGAAGTCCGGCAGTTTGTCCCACGTTCCCAGAACATATGCATACTGCATGCCGGGGAGGGGATTGAGGGGTGTCATTGCGGCAAGGGGCTCTACTTTGGTAAAGGTTGACTGAGCGATTCCGCTCACCGGTCGTCGATCGCGGAAACAGCGCGCCTGCACCGTCACGGATGACCGCACAGTCACAGCCCCCGAAGCGAGAGAAGACATGGCAGTCGGGACCGATCCGTCTGTCGTGAACCGGACTTCCACACTGTCGCGCTTGGAGGCGATCCGCACCGGAAGACTGTCAACGAAGACAGGAACGTCGGCAGTGATCGACGGCGGATCGGCAACGTCAGACTTCCCGGCGATATCAAGAACGACGACGGTGTTCACGGTGTCCGTTGGATGACGGGAGAGCACGATCTCCAACGCATCCTCCCTTCGCTCCACCTGCAGGGGAGTGTGCCGGAGATCGGCAAGCAAGTACGATTGCCGCGGCTCATTGAGTACTCCCGGTACGACCAGTCTGCCGTCCTTCGGCCAGTCGAACACATGCAGGTAAAGTCTGGTGCCCCCGTCAATGGACTTCCTGGTGCATCTGCCCCATGGCAGCGAAGCAAATGGGCTCGCCTGCGTGGCATAGATCGCCTCGCCGTTCGCCCTCATCCAGCCGCCGATGGCCTTCAGCCGTTCGAGGCTCGCAACCGGAAACTCTCCCTCTGCAGTCGGACCGATATTCAGAAGGAAGTTGCCCCCTTTCGAGGCGATGTCCGCAAGCATCCGGATCAGCTCCTGCGGGGATTTCCACTTCTGATCGTGACTGTTGTATCCCCAGTGGTCATTCATCGTCATGCAGGTTTCCCAATCCACGCCCGGAAGCCCTGTTGCCGGTATTTGCTGCTCCGGCGTGCCGAAGTCGCCTGCTGATTGCTCCGCATCAGAAAACCCTTCCATGCCGGACCGGCCTGCACCGACACGGTTATTGATGATAATGGAAGGCTGGAGTTTCCGCACGTAATCGTACAGCTCCCGGCCGAGGGTTCTGTTCCATGTGCTTTCCCACTCTCCATCAAACCAGAGCACGCCGATGTCGCCGTAGTTCTCAAGAAGTTCTTTCAGCTCTGCTTTCATGCAGCGGACGTATCGTGCGTAGTCGGCGCCTGCGGTCGAACGGTTTGTCTCCCAGTCCCGTCGCGGAAGATAGTCCGGATGATGCCAGTCCATGATGGAATAGTACCAGCAGATCCGCATCTTCTGTTTGCGGCATTCATCCGCCAGCGCCTTCATGACGTCGCGGTGAAAGGGTGTCGCCATGACATCGTAGTCGTTTTGTTTGGCATCGAACAGGCAGAAGCCGTCGTGATGTTTCGAGGTGATAACGATGTATTTCATCCCCGCGTCTTTTGCCGCGCGGACCCATGCACCCGGATCGAATTTTGCCGGATTGAACTGCTGGACGAACTCCTCATACTTTTCCAGGGGGATATGTGCGGTGGTGCGGATCCACTCGCCATGATCTGTTGTGCCTTCCCAGGTCCCCGCCGGAATAGCGTACAGTCCCCAATGGATGAAGAGCCCAAACCGCGCATCGCGCCACCACTGCATTCTAGCGTCATGTTCTGCAGCAGTTTCGCCCAGGGCCGCATGCTGCGGAGGCAGGACGGCGAGGAAGGCGGCACAACTCAACGAAAGGAATGAGCGGATTCTCATGATGACCTGTTCCTCATGAAAGGGGAGTCTTGGAATAGGCGGAATTCTGGATCGGGACGCAATTTTAGGGAGAAGTCCGGGGTGGATGACACAAGATACAAAAAAAATCTCGGACTGCGATTTTTTCCTTGACAGAATCTATTCCGTTTAGTATTTTGTTTACCGATACAGTTACCGGTAAAGTAAACGGTAATTGTGTCAGGATGAGCCCAAAAGGCCGGTTTCAAACACTCCAAATTCCCCGTCGTTGCTGTTCTTGACATCATCTTTCTCTATTCAAGCGAAGTTGTCGCTACGCAGCCCAATGCTGAACTCTGTACCAATAGTCTCTACCAGCAGTTCTACGCTCGAGCCAGCGGATGAAACAGCACCCTGTAAAACTCTCAAACTTCCGTCCTGCCACAGTTCTGGTCTGTGGATTGATCGTCATCTCTTTCCGGACCAATGCTTCGACTCCGGAATCGATCGCTGCGGAAATCCGGCAGCTCTGCGCAGACGCGCCGTTTGCCATGACGGCACCAGGCGTGCCGCAGTTTCCCAACCAGGTGTTCGATATCCGTGTGTTCGGCGCGGTGGCCGACGGCGCCACGCTGAACACGCGGGCGATCACGGAGGCCATCCAGGCATGTAAGGCGGCAGGCGGCGGAACAGTCTTCATCCCCCCCGGCACCTGGCGCACGGGCCCTCTTGAGCTCCTGAGCAATGTGCAACTGCGTCTCGAACGGGGCAGTCTCTTACTGTTCAGCAACCGCGTCGAAGATTTCGGGATGATCCCGAAACCGGGAGATGAGGGTCGCAAATATGTCGTCGCCCCGCCTCTCTTCGCCAGCAACGCCCGCAACATAGCGATCACTGGCAGCGGAATCATCGATGGCGCCGGGGAACGCTGGCGCTACGTGCTGCGGGAAAAACAGACTGAACGGCAGTGGCACGAACTGGTTGCAGGAGGTGGGATTGTATCGCCGGATGGGAAGGAGTGGTGGCCTTCCCGTGCCGCGATGGAAGGGCAGCAGTACCTCGCGCGTCTTGAAAAGGAGAACCCGGCTCCCTCCAAGGCCGACTATGAGCGTGCGAGAGAATACCTGCGCCCCGATCTGGTGTACCTGTTCCGGTGCGAAGGCATTCTCATCGACGGTCCGACGTTCAGGAACTCTCCGCGCTACCACATTCACCCCGTTCAATCCGAAAACATCATCATCCGCAACGTCATCGTCCAAACCGACTGGTTCGCCATGAACGGCGATGGTATCGATCTCAGCGCATGCAGAAACGTCGTCGTCTACAGGGCTACCCTGGATGTTGGAGATGACGGCCTCTGCCTGAAGCCGGCGTCGATCGGTCCGCAGCAGAAACCGGGGCCTGCGTGTGCCAACATACTTATTGCAGATTGCGTGGTGTATCACGCCCATGGCGGCTTCGTCATCGGGAGCGAAAGCTACGGCGGCGTACGGGATATCAGCGTGCGTAATTGCGTCTTCATCAACACTGACGCCGGCATCAGGTTCAAATCGGCGCGGGGACGGGGCGGCGACGTGGAGCGCGTGTTCATCAACAGGATTCAGATGCGGAATATTCTGACGGAAGCAATCTTGCTGGATATGTACTACAGCGGCGGTTCCCCGGAAGCAGAGTCGGCGAAAGACCGGACCGTCCGTACGGCAGAGTCGGTGACCGACCGGACCCCACGCTTCCGCGATATCGACATTCGCAACGTCGTATGTGACGGGGCGGCGCGGGCTGTGCTGATCAATGGCTTGCCGGAGCTCCCGATTGCCGGGATCCGCCTGGACTCCCTTTCGATACACGCGCGCCAGGGGGTGACGATCATCGATGCAGACAGCATCACCCTCAACCAGTGTTCTATTCAAGCAATCGCCGGCCCAATCCTGACCGTCAACGAGGGCCGGCAAGTAACAGTGAACGGCGGCGTGTGGATCACTCCAGCGGGCGCATCGGTTCGCATTGAGGGCCCGGGTTCTTCCGCCATCCGCCTGCTGGGCATCAGCCCGGCAATTGAATACGGTCGCGGCGCAACATCAGGTTCGGTGGTACTTCAATGATCCCATTCTACGGTTCACGGTACACGGATACGGCACCAGGGTGCACAATCCGGCCAGCAAAGAGGAGGAACTCACACATGTCCCGTTTCGTACACATTGCCTTACTGTTGCTGTTGTCGGTTCCCGCGATGCTTTCCGCACAGAGCTCCTTGCGGGGAACCGTCAGGGATTCGGTCTCCCATGAAACCCTCGTCGGTGCAAACGTCCATTTGCTGGGGACCGCCATCGGCGGGGTAACCGACAGGGAGGGAAAATTCAACGTTGGGAATATCTCTGCGGGCACGTACCGGGTGCGGATCTCATACGTCGGGTACAAACAATTCGAGGCCCCGGTTGTCTTTCAGGGAAGCGAAGTCGTCACGCTCAACCCCTCGCTGGTCCCGGACGTGCTGGAAGGAAAGGAAGTGGTCATTACCGCGCAGGCACGCGGGCAAGTTGCGGCCATCAACCAGCAGATCAACTCCTCCACCATTGTCAACGTCATCTCCGAAGAGAAGATTAAAGAGCTCCCCGACGCCAATGCGGCTGAAGCGATCGGCCGGCTGCCCGGCGTGTCGATCCTTCGCTCGGGAGGCGAGGCGAACAAGGTCATCCTTCGCGGCATGAGTGACAAGTTCACCTCCTTCACGATCGACGGTGTGCGGATTCCGCCCACGGATCCCGATTCGCGCGGCGTCGACCTCAGCACATTCTCGCAGGGGACCCTATCGGGGGTGGAGCTGTTCAAAGCGTTGACGCCGGACAAGGATGCCGATGCCATTGCCGGGAGTATCAACCTTGTGACACGGAAGGCGCCCGACGTTCGGACGTTCCGGATCGACGCCAAAGGCGCCTACAACAAGCTGGATGATGTCTTCGGTCAGTACGATTTCAACGGAAAATACGGCGAGCGCTTTTTCGACGACGTTCTGGGGGTCCAGGTGACGGGCAACTTCGAGCGGCGGGCCCGGAGCAACGAGCAGTTTAGCCTCGACATTGAAAACCAAGCAAGTCTGAACGGCCGGGGATTCAAGTACAATGATTTCACTGTCCAGTATACCAATGAAATCCGGAAACGCGGCGGTGCAGGCCTTCTTCTGGACATCAACACCCCGGACGGCGGTTCCATCCGGATCAACAACCTCTACAATCAGACCAACCGAAATTACATCAATGACAACCGCAACTATCCGATCAACGGCGACGCGGTCAACTACATGGCATGGGACCGGGAACAGGACATCAACACGTTCAACAGTTCCATCAGGGGTGAGAATACGTTGTACGACGTGAACCTGACCTGGGGGCTTTCGTTTGCGGAATCGAAGACTGATTATCCCTACGACTACCGTATGGTCTTTACCGAACCGTCGATTGTGGATTCGGCCGGCATGCGTCCGGTTCCGGAAGCTGTCAGAACCACAGCTCCGGAGAACTTCATACCCTATGCGTACAACAATTTCCGCAAGGCCCAGCTTGACAGCGCATTTTATCACTCGGCAAAGAACACCGACCGCGAGAAGACCGCCTATCTGGATCTGGCACGGAAATACGCCATTGGCGATCTGTTTTCCGGCGAGGTGAAGTTGGGCGGCAAATACCGCTATAAGAATCGGTTCAAAGAATCCAGCGAGCTCCTTGCGCCCTACTGGCTCGGATACTATCAGGATTACACCCGCAATGCCGATGGCAGCATCACGAAGAAGAACTTTCAGGGAACGCCATTCCAGAACGTCCAGCTGGACGGACGGCTTGTGCTGCTGACCAATTTCCTTGACGCCAATCCCGCGCAGCGGAGCATCTATGGCAAGTACAGCCTGAACCCGATCATTGATCGCAACTACCTGCGCGACTGGTATGAGCTCAACAAGAATGGTGTCAGTGCGAGCGGGCAGCAGCTGGAATACTACAATGACCCGGAAGCCGCAGGCGACTACTACAACATCATCGAGCGCGTGAGTTCCGGATATCTCATGAACACCCTGAACTTCGGCTCGCTGGCGACACTCATTGCCGGCGTCCGTGTGGAAAGTGAAACGAATGACTACATGGCGAAGTACGTGAATAACGCGTTGAGCGGGTTTCCGACCACCGGCACGTTGCTGGATACTACCGCGAGGTTTACGCAAGTGAGCTGGCTGCCCAACTTCCATCTCACCGTGCGTCCCGCAGACTACCTGACGGTGCGTCTTGCCGCGTACAAGGCCATCGCGCGGCCCGACTTCAATACCCGGTTTGAAAAGATGGTGGCACGGATCACGAATCCGCGGGACATTCTGACCATCGGCAATCCGCGGTTGAAGAACGCGATCGCGTGGAACTATGAAGCGAACGCCTCGGTGTTCGGCAACGAAATCGGCCTGTTTACGGTGTCAGCCTTTTACCGTGTGATCGACGATATGTTCCATACGGTAACCGGCATCCCCGGCGTGTACAAGCCCGGCGACCCGGGGTCGTTGCTGGACACGCTGGGCATCACGTGGCACCCTGCATTCCCGGTGAATTCGCCGATCACCCTGACCTACACGGTCAACAGCACGCAACCGACAAAAGTCTGGGGATTTGAGATCGAGCATCAGGCAAACTTGAATTTTCTCCCGGGGTACCTTTCGAATATCGTGTTGAGCTACAATCTCTCCATCATCCGGTCGGAAACGTGGGTGCTGTCGTACAAAGTCGACACGACCTACGTCATCGTCCCGCCGATCCCGTTCCCGTTGCCTCAATACAAAACACACCTCGTGGAAACGAAACAGAAGCTTGAGGACCAGCCGGAACTGTTCGGCAACGTTGCGCTGGGGTACGACCTTGGCGGGTTCTCCGGGAGAATCTCGGTGTTCTTCCAGGGCGAGTACAACAGATCCTATTCTGCCGGGCGTCTGAACGACCCGGTCGTCAAGAACTTCTCCCGCTGGGACCTCTCGTTGCGCCAGCGGATCACCCCGTATCTCTCGGTGTTCTTCAACGTGAATAATCTCACAAGCGTCCAGGAGGATGTGTACACGACGGATCGCGTACACGATTGGGAGGCTCTGCAATCGAGCCAGCAATACGGCCTGACTGCCGACCTCGGTGTTCGTCTGGAGTTTTGATGGCGTACGATGATTCAGGTTCTTAAGCAGCATGTCGCAGAAAGCGTTTCACGGTTCATGAAGCACATTCACCATTCATCTATCCAGAGGAGGATGTTATGCGCACGTTCCAGACTCTTTGTGTTGTTCTTCTGGCTGTCCTTGTTCTTGTGCCCGTGGGGGCCAACAGCCAAAATCCCGTTCGGGTGCCGAACACCGGCTTCTTGAACGACTTCATCATGGGTGATACCCTGTCGAACGGCACGAGGAGAGATACCAATGCCGTGTACGTACTCACGCGCGGGCTGCAGTATGTCTCTTCCGCGGTCATGCAGAACAGCGGTTGGACGTTTCGGATGAAGGCAAATGACACGACAGGAACTGTCCCGAAACCGGTGGTCTTCCTGTATCCGAACGCCACCACACAGCTGCCCCCCGGCTATTTCGTGAACGCGAAGGGGAATGTGACGGTGAAGAACATCGTACTTTCCGGGTACTTCGAGCCTCTTCCCGATTACCTGTCGGCGTTGCAGGGAGCGCTGTTTGATTTCGCCGCCGCCGGCTTCAGCCTGACACTCGACAGTTGCTTGCTGACGAACACCAACGGCAACCATGTCCGCAGCAGCAATGCGCCGAAGAATATCAAGATCACCAACTGCATCTTTGCCAACATGGGGTATCTCGGGAAGTCCAATCTCGGCGCCGGCAAAGGCATCGACATCCGCGGCGGATCGGTGGACACGTTGATCGTGTCGAACACGACGTTTGTGAACTGGCAGGACCGCATCATCCGCCATTTCCAGAGCACGGCGAATGTCAAGTACTTCAAGTTCGATCATAATACCCTCGTCAACGGCATGTCGTATCACGGCTTCCTCTCTCTTGGGAAATTGAACGGCAACGCCATCGTGACGAACAACCTGATGGTGGATCATTTTGCCCTCGGTCAGGACACCGATGCTGTGCGTCAGGTGGAATTCACCGACAGCGGCGAAAAAGATGCCTTCGGCTTCGCGCGGATGACCTGGATCATTGCGAATCCCGACACGGCCGGCACGATCAACTGGGTGATCAAGAACAACTATTACCGCGTGACTCCTGCGGGACAGTCGTTCTATGATTCGGCCTCCATCCTCCCCATTGTTGCCAACCCGGCATTGACCGTAGGTTCGCCGTTGACGCATAATATTGCCTCCCGCATCGGCGCGGATTCCGTCAACGCCTTCAAAACCACCACCGTGGACCTTCCGAACACACCGGTGCTGATGAAGGAATTCATGAAGTGGTACCGGCGTCCGTTTGCGCTGCCTGATTCCGGAGCCAACAAGACGAAGGGGACCGGCACCTGGAAGCCGAAGTTCGATTTTGACCGGCGTGGATTCAAGTATTTTACCGATACGCTGAATTGCGCCTATTCCACATCAGCAACAATCTATACCGCAGCAACCAGCGGCTATCCCGTGGGCGACCTGAATTGGTTCCCGACGCGGTATACCGCATGGAAGAACGATCCGTCTACCGGCGTGGAGACGCCCGCGAGTCAGATTCCTGAATCGTTCTCGCTGGCCCAGAATTACCCGAATCCCTTCAACCCGGCAACCCAGATCAGCTTCACCCTCGCCCAGGCCTCGAAGGTGTCGCTCGAAGTGTATGATCTCCTTGGCCAGCGTGTTGCGATGCTGATCAACGGCGAGAACCGGGCGGCGGGGAGATACGAGAGCACCTTTAATGCATCGAACCTTGCCTCGGGTGTCTACTTCTACCGCCTCACGGCGGGTGAAAAAGTCGCGACGATGAAAATGATGCTTGTCCGATAATCTTGGTCGTGTGATCCAGCGCGGGGGTGCGGCGCTATGTGCGTTCGCCCCCCGGCGCTGTACAGAGGAGAACTGATCGACGATGGAAGAGAAACTGTCGTTCCAGCATTTGGCGGGAAGGGTGTGCGTGATCACGGGCGGGGGCGGTGTCATCGGGGGAGCGCTCGCGTCCGGATTCGCCGCCGTTGGCGTCCGTATGGTTATTGTGGATCTGATCAAAGCCAACGCCGACAGTCTTGCCGGATCCCTGCAACGTGAGTTCGGCGTCGACGCCATTGGCGTGGAAGGGAACGTGCTCGACAAAGGATCGATGGAGCGCGCTCTGGAGACGGTGATCGCGCGTTTCGGGCCGGTCAACATGCTCATCAACTGTGCCGGCGGGAACTCGCCTTCCGCAACGACGAAGGAGGAGTACGTTCTCCAGGAACAAGGAACACATCTCGCAGGGACCTTCTATGGCCTTGACGTCGAGGGATTCCGGAAAGTGTTTGATCTCAATTTTCTCGGGACGATCATACCGACAATGGTCTTCACACGAGGCATGGTTGCACAGTTGAACGGAGCGGTCCTGAACGTCTCATCAATGAATGCCTTCCGTCCCTTGACCAAGATCCCCGCCTATTCCGCCGCCAAAGCTTCCATCAACAATTTCACAGAGTGGCTGGCGGTGCACCTGGCNNAACCGGTTCCTGTTGATTGACGAGAAGACCGGGGGGATGACGGAACGGGGGAAGAAGATCATCGCGGGCACTCCCATGGGAACGTTCGGTACGCCCGAACATTTGCAGGGGGCGGCATTGTTTCTGATGTCAGACTTGGCGAAGTTTGTTACGGGAGTCACCATCCCCATCGATGGCGGTTTTAACGCATATGCGGGAGTGTGAGTCGTGCTCTATTTCAGCCGCGGGTCGGCACATGATATCCTGACATTGGTCGAGATACGCCAGGCGCTGCGCAAAGCACTCGGGGCGCTCGGAGAACGGAAGAACGTTCTCCTCATCCCTCCCGATATCACCCGGATACACTCCCAGGCCGGCCCCCTGACGCGGATGGCGCTGGAGTACTATGGTGGGCGGGTGACGGGTATTCTGCCCGCCATCGGCACGCACGATCCGATGACGGAGGGCGAGATTGCCGCCATGTACGGAGATGTGCCCCGGTCGCTGTTCAGGAAACACGATTTCCGCAATGCCGTCGCGACGCTGGGAGAAGTGCCCGCCGGGTTCGTCCGGACGGCGTCCCGCGGCGCGGTGGAGTACCCGATACCGGTTCAGGTCGGATCCCTCGTGAACAACGGAGGACACGATCTCATCCTGTCGATCGGCCAGGTTGTTCCCCATGAAGTCGTGGGCATGGCGAATCACAGCAAGAATATATTCGTCGGCACCGGCGGGGTTGACAGCATCAACCGCACGCACTTCCTGGGGGCGGCGTACGGGATGGAAAAGATCATGGGCCGGGCGGACACGCCGGTCCGCAATGTGCTCGACTACGGCGCGGAGCACTGCGCGCGCCACCTTCCGATCGTGTACGTGCTCACGGTGATCGACCGTGAAGCGGGGTCGGGGGAGCTTGTCGTGCGCGGGCTGTATATCGGCGATGATAACGAGTGTTTTCAGAAAGCCGCCGCGCTGTCGCTGGAGACCAACTTCACCCTTCTGGAACACCCGCTCCGGAAGGTCGTGGTCTATCTGGATCCCGCGGAGTTCAAAAGCACTTGGCTGGGAAACAAGAGCATCTACCGGACCCGGATGGCGATCGCCGACGGGGGCGAACTGATCGTTCTGGCGCCGGGGGTGACGAAATTCGGCGAGGATGCGGCCATCGACATCCTGATTCGCAAGTACGGCTATGTGGGCACACAGGAGGTTCGTGAACTTGTCAACACCCATGAGGACCTCGGCAAGAGCCTGAGCGCAGCTGCACATCTTATGCACGGATCATCCGACGGGAGGTTTTCGATCACGTACTGCCCGGGCGGCTTATCACGTCAGGAGATTGAGCGGGCGAATTTTCAGTATGCGCCGCTCCCCGACATGCTTCGCAGGTATGATCCGGCAACGATGCACGACGGCATGCAGGTCCTGCCGGACGGCGAAGAAGTGTTCTATATCTCCAATCCCGCGCTGGGCCTCTGGGCCCACCGGGACAGGATGGTGTAATCGGAGGAAGCTTTGGCATCAACAGTTCAACGCAGGAAGCGCGTGGTGTCCCGGCGGCCCGTCTTCTTACACGATGATTTCTTGCTCGAGTCCAGGCAGTCCCGGACGCTCTTTCACGAATACGCCGAAGAGCTTCCCATCATCGACTATCATTGCCACCTCCAGCCGAAAGACATTGCCGAAGACCGCCGCTTCGCGACGATCGTGGAGCCGTGGCTTGAAGGGGACCACTACAAATGGCGCGCGATGCGCACCTGCGGAGTGGAAGAACGTTTCATTACGGGCGATGCCGCTCCCTGGGAAAAATTCCAGAAATGGGCGGAGACCGTGCCCCGGACGCTCAGGAGCCCGCTCTATCACTGGACGCACCTGGAGTTGCGGCAGCCGTTCGGTATCACCGACCGCGTCCTCAACGCCTCAACAGCCCGTTCAATCTGGGATGACTGTAATGCACTGCTGGCAACGCCCGGGTTCAGCACACGGGGAATCCTGAAGCGCATGAAGGTGGAGGTTGTGTGCACGACCGACGATCCGGTGGATTCTCTCGCCTACCACCGCACCCTGGCTGGGGATCCGCGCATGGCAACGCGCGTCTATCCCGCGTTCCGTCCGGACAAAGCGATGGCGGTCGAATCGCCGGCGACATATGCGGGCTACCTGAAACTGCTCGCCGCCGCATCCGACACGGAAATCAGCTCATACGACAAGCTTCTGGAAGCACTGAGGAAACGGCACGGATTTTTTCACGAACAGGGCTGCCGGCTGTCGGATCACGGGCTTGACGAGCTTTATGCGGATGCGTGCACGCCGATCGAAGCGACGATGCTGTTCGACCAACTCCTGCGGGGGAAGGCGCTGGATCCTTTCGGCGTTCGCAAGCTCAAGTCGGCTATTTTGTACGAGCTTGCGGTGATGGATGCCGAACGCGGATGGGTGCAGCAGTTTCATCTTGGTGCCCTTCGCAACAACAACTCACGGATGCTGCGCACCATCGGGCCCGACACGGGGTTCGATTCGATCGGCGATTGGCCTCTTGCCAGGAATATCGCCCTTTTCCTGGACAGGCTCGACAACGCGCAAAAACTCGCCAAGACCATCCTGTACAACATCAACCCCGCCGACAACGAGCTTATGGCGACCATGATCGGCAATTTCCAGGATGGTTCGGTGCCGGGGAAGATACAATTCGGCTCCGCCTGGTGGTTCCTCGACCAGCGGGAGGGGATGATACGACAACTGGACGCGCTTTCCGCCATGGGACTGCTGAGCCAGTTCGTCGGGATGATCACCGATTCACGGAGCTTCCTCTCCTATCCCCGCCACGAGTACTTCCGCCGTATCCTCTGCGCGCTGCTCGGTGACGATATGTCCCGCGGTCTGCTTCCCAATGACATCCGCCTCGTTGGCTCTCTCGTACAGGACGTGTGCTATCACAATGCGCTCCGCTATTTCGACTTCCCCGCGAAGCTGGGCGGCGGATCCGCGACCCATCCATCACTATCTCCAGGAGCGCCGATCCAATGAGCGCCATGTTCGATCTAACGGGTTCTTCAGCCATCGTCACAGGGGCAAGCACCGGCCTCGGCAGGGGGATGTCCCTTGCGCTGGCTTCGGCAGGTGCGGATGTTCTTCTCGTTGACTATGTGTCGTGTGCCGATGTTGCAGCCGAAGTACAGCGTTTGGGCCGGAAAGGCGTTCCGTTCACCGCCGACCTCTCCCAAATGTCCTCCATCCCCCGCGTCTGCGACGCTGCGCTGGCGGCCTTCGGGAAGATCGATATTCTGATCAACAACGCGGGGATCATCCGCAGGGCGCCGGCGATCGAGTTTACGGAAAAGGATTGGGATGACGTTCTCGCAATCAACAGCAAGACCGTGTTCTTCCTGAGTCAGGCAGCCGCCCGTGACATGATGAAGAGGCGGTACGGCAAGATCATCAATGTCGCGTCGCTCCTCGCGTTCCAGGGGGGGATCATCGTCCCCTCGTATTCGGCGAGCAAAGGGGCAGTGGCGCAGGTGACAAAAGCTCTTGCCAATGAATGGGCAGCTTCCGGCATATCCGTCAACGCCATCGCGCCGGGATACATGGCGACGAACAACACGAAAGCCTTGCGGGAGGATCCGGTGCGGAGCAAGGCAATCCTCGATCGCATCCCGGCCGGCCGGTGGGGCACGCCGGAAGATCTCCAGGGTGCGGCGGTGTTTCTTGCCTCGCACGGATCGGATTATGTGAACGGCCATGTGCTTGTGGTGGACGGCGGATGGATGGCGCGATGAGACCCGGCCCGGGACAAGCCGCCGCGCCGGCGGCGCATCCGGGAAACATTTAAACATCGGAGGAACCCGTGGACGTACGTTATGTGCCGGATGACCAATCGTATCAACGCTTCACGACAGACGAACTCCGCCGGTCGTTCGTGCTGGATCGCCTGTTCGTCCCGGGCACCATCGCGATGACATACTGCGACACCGACCGGGCGATCGCAGGAGGTGCGGTACCGCAGGAGGCGCCGCTCGCCCTTCAGGCGACGAAGAAAGAAATGGCGGCCGCATACTTCACCGAGCGCCGGGAGGCGGGAGTGGTGAATCTGGGAGCAGATGGCATCGTGCACGCGGACGGGAAGGACTACCCATTGCATCCCCGCGACATGCTGTATATCGGCAGGGGCACACGGGACATCTCCTTCCAGAATGTCAATCCCCGTGATCCGGCACTTTTCTATTTTGTCTCCTATCCCGCCCATGCCTCCTACCCGACGACGCTCGCACCATATGACACTGCAGAACGTTCGCACCTCGGGGCGCCGGAGAGCGCCAACAAGCGGACGATCAACAGGTACATTCACGCCGGGGGCGTGAAAAGCTGCCAGCTGGTTATGGGGTTGACGGAACTTGCCTCGGGAAGCGTCTGGAATACCATGCCGCCGCATACGCACCAGCGGCGCATGGAAATCTACCTGTATAGCGGACTCGGCCCGGACGATCTTGTAATTCATCTCATGGGAAAACCCGATGCGACGCGAAGCGTGATCATGCGCAATCACCAGGCCATCGTTTCGCCGAGCTGGTCTGTCCATTGCGCGGCGGGGACCAGAAACTACCAGTTCATCTGGGCCATGGGAGGGGAAAATCAGGAGTTCGGCGACATGGATGCCGTCGCCATGCAGGACATCCGCTAACCACCAGCGCAATCAGGAACAGAGCAAATGACGGACCACTTGACACCGAACGCATCTTCAGCCTCCCCGGCCGGACGCTATCGCTGGACCATTTGTTCCCTGCTCTTTGCTGCGACGACCATCAACTACATCGACCGGCAGATTCTGGGGATACTCGCCCCGGACCTGCAGCGGGCGATCGGCTGGAGTGAGATCGAGTACGGCTACATCGTGATGGCATTTCAAGCGGCATATGCGATCGGGTTGCCGTTGTTCGGGAGGTTTATCGATCGCTACGGGACGAAGCTGGGCTATTCTCTCTCGATCCTGGGCTGGAGCCTTGCGGCGATGGGTCATGCGCTGGCGACCTCCGCATTCAGTTTCGGCGTCGCGCGTGTCTTCCTCGGCTTCAGTGAGGCGGGGAACTTCCCCTCGTCCATCAAAACCATCGCCGAATGGTTCCCGAAGAAGGAGCGTGCGCTGGCCACGGGCATCTTTAATTCGGGCGCAAATATCGGCGCAGTGGTCGCACCGGCGACGGTACCGTTTCTCGCCGAACACTACGGTTGGTACGGCGCTTTCATCGCAACCGGAGCGCTCGGATTCATCTGGATCGTCTTCTGGGTGTTCCTCTACGACCGTCCCGAAGAGAGCAAGCGCCTGCGTGAGGCGGAGCTCACCTATATTCAATCGGACCGGGAAGAGGTCACCTCAGAAAAAATCCCGATGGGCGTGTTGTTGAAGCATAGGGAAACCTGGGCGTTCGTTTTGGGGAAGTTCCTCACAGACCCCATCTGGTGGTTCTATCTGTACTGGCTCCCCAAGTTCCTGCATACCCAATACGGCCTGACTCTTACGGACCTTGGTCTGCCGCTGATCGCGGTCTACACCATGACCACGGTCGGCAGCATCGGCGGCGGGTGGTTCTCATCACATCTCATCGCTGGTGGCGGTGAGATAAATCGCAGCCGGAAGATCGTGATGCTTGTCTGCGCGCTCCTGGTCGTGCCCATTGTCTTTATGACGGGGAGCTCGTATCTCTGGAACGCCGTGGCGTTTATCGGGCTAGCCGCAGCGGCGCATCAGGGGTGGTCGGCCAATCTCTTCACGCTGGTTTCCGACATTTTCCCCAAGAAGGCCGTGGGGTCTGTTGTCGGGCTTGGCGGCATGGCGGGCTCGGTCGGCGGGATGCTGTTCGCCGCCACGGCGGGGTATTTGCTGGAGTGGACGGGGAGCTACATGACGCTCTTTTACATCGCGGCTTCGTCATATCTGATTGCGCTCGCTGTCATTCAGCTTCTCGTTCCCAAAATCAAGCCGCTGGAATCATTTTAGCGCCGTCCGAACTATTTTTTTTGTCAACAAAAGGCTCGGATCATCAATTACGTACTTTACTAAAGTAAACGTTAAAGTAACGAAAGTGTCCGATGGTCTTGCATAAAACTGCCGGCGCTGCGAGGATTTCCGTGGAGCAGAGACGCCTCATGGCCGGATGTGCGCTAGCCTGGCTGATCCTGGCCGGCGCGTGCACGACCGTCTCACCTCCCGGGAAGCCGGCGGCTCAGGGGCAGATCGATGCCGCCATGCCTTGGTCGGCACGCATCGCACAGAGCTTCCTCGTCCGCCACCCTGGCGCCGTCACCTACGATTCCCTGTCGCCCGCACAGGGGTGGAATTATGAGCAGGGACTCATGCTTGTCGCTCTGGACAGGATGTGGCAGCATACCGGCGACCCCCGGTATCGTGATTTTGTCAGGGGGGTGGTCGACCGCTATGTCGGCCTTGACGGTACGATCCGGACGTACAGCCGCACCGAATACAATCTGGACAACATCGCTCCGGGTAGGGTCTTGCTCGCCCTGTATGCCGGGACACACGACAAGCGCTATATGCGCGCTGCGGACACCCTGCGGCAGCAACTGCGCGAGCAACCGAGAACGCAAGAGGGCGGTTTCTGGCACAAAAAGATATACCCGGATCAGATGTGGCTTGACGGGTTGTTTATGGCCGAGCCGTTCTATGCCAGGTATGTGGCGACTGTGGGGGATACCATGGCCTACGATGATATTCTCCGGCAATTCCGGCTCATCACCGCGCATACGAAGGATCCACATTCAGGTCTGCTCTATCACGGATGGGACGAGGGCAAAACCCAACGGTGGGCAGACCCACGCACCGGTTGCTCTCCCTCATTCTGGTCCCGCGCCATCGGCTGGTACGCCATGGCACTTGTAGAAGTGCTCGACATTCTACCGGAAGACGTTCGGGGCCGGCACGATCTTATCGTCATGCTCCAGGATATTGCCCGTGCAGTCACGGCTGTGCAGGACTCTGCGAGCGGTCTCTGGTGGCAGGTGAGCGACCAGCCGAATCGTGAGGGGAACTACTTTGAGGCGTCCGGCTCCGCCATGTTTTCCTATGCGCTGGCGCGGGGAGTGCATCGCGGCTATCTGGACACACCATATGAAGAGAACGCCCGTCGTGCATTTCGCGGACTTACCGACCGCCTCGTGACCGTGTCTCCGGAGGGCTTCGTCAACCTCGAGGGTACGTGCAGGGGCGCGGGTCTTGGCGGGAATCCGTACCGGAACGGCAGTTACACATACTATGTCGGTGAGCCCCGCAGAACCAACGATCTCAAGGGTCTCGGAGCATTCCTCCTGGCCGCCATTGAACTGGAAGAGAGTAGATCGCTGAAATGAAGAAACAATCACATATCACCCTCGCTGACATCGCCGGGCGTCTGGGCGTGTCACGAGTGACGGTATCGAAGGCACTTCGCGGCCACCCGGATATCTCCGACGGGATGTCGAAGAATGTCCGCCGCGTCGCCAGCGAGCTCGGTTACAGTCCAAACCGCATGGCCCGAAACCTCTCTGCCCGGAAATCGCATTTGCTCGGGCTGGTTGTGCCAAAGATCGCCCATTTCTTTTTCGGTTCGGTCATCGAAACGGTGTATGCGAAGGCGCTGGAACATAAGTATGAGACCATCCTGATGGTCTCGCACGAAAACGAAGAGCAGGAGGTTCAACACCTGCAGACCCTGGTCTCGATGCGGGTGGATGGCATCATCATCTCGGTGTCAGCGCGTCTCAAGGATACGAGGATTTTCGATTGGGTCAAAAAGATGGGCATCCCGCTCCTCTTCATGGATCGCGTGCCGGACCCGCCGCCGAAGGGATCGACAGCCGTCATCGTGGATGACTACGGTGGAAGCGTCCTTGCGATCGAACAGGCGCTTGCCGTCGGGTATACCACCATCGGGTGTATTGGCGGCGACCGGAATGTCAACATCGGCCGCAATCGTGTCCAGGGGTATACCGACACGCTTAAACGGCAAGGGATTCCGGTCCGGGAGGAGTGGATCATCGCCGGCGGGTACGGCACCGAGGCGGGATACAACGGGTTCATGCGGCTGCATGAGAACGGGCAGGTGCCGCGATGTGTTTTTGCGGTGACGTATCCCGTGGCACTCGGCGTGTACGCCGCGGCGAAGGCCAGGAATATCAGAATCCCCCAAGACATGGACGTGATTTGCTTCGGCGACAGCGACGTGGGCAGCCTCCTTACGCCCGCGCTCAGCTGTGTCAGCCAGCCGACCCAGCGGCTCGGCGAGGAATCCGTCAGGATTTTGATGGAGATGATCGATCACCCCGAATCCGTACCCGGGGGTAGTCGTGTGATTCCGACTGAACTGATCCTCCGGGAAACGTGCGTGGCTTCGAAGGGAGCTGCAGTGCTGTCCGGCGAAGCGTTGCGGGTAAGGAACTAGTATGCGTGTAACCCGCCTTCCGGTGATTGTCGTTCTTGCCCTGATATGGTCATCCACCGGGAACGCCGGCGGCATGGATGGGGACCGGGAGCTTGTCGTTGCGCATGACGGGACAGGAGACTACACCAGCATCCAGGCTGCCCTCGATGGGATCCCTGCATCGCACGCCGGCCGGGTCGTCATCTTCATCAGGAAGGGCCTGTACCCGGAGAAACTCTTTCTGAGGACAAACCTGGTCACACTTGTCGGTGAAGACAGGGACAGCACACGGATTGTGTTTGCTGAACTGCGCAAGACCTGGACTGCCACCCACGGCGGGAGCGACTGGGGTTCTGCCACGGTAAATATCGACACGGGCACGAGTGATATCACCCTGGCCAATCTGACCATCTACAACAACTATGGTTCGCTTTACGGCAATCATGACCACCAGTTCGCCATTAGGGGCTTCGGAACGCGCGTTATTCTCCTCGGGTGCAACGTGATGGCCGACGGAGGGGACACCGTGAGCCTGTGGAATGGGGAATCGGGGATGTACTACCATGCGATGTGCTATTTTGAGGGATGGGTGGACTATGTCTGTCCGCGCGGGTGGTGCTACATTACAAATTCACAGTTCTTCGGGCACAACCGGGCGAGTGCAAGCTTCTGGCATGACGGCAGCAAGAACCGGAGGCAGAAGTTCGTTATTGCCGATTCGTTCATCGACGGCGTTGCGGAGTTTCCGCTCGGGCGGAATCACCTGGATGGCCAGTTCTTTTTTATCCGCTGCCACTTTGCGGGAAACATGGCCGATCGTCCATTCTACCGTCCCCCGTCCAGCAAGCGGGAATGGCAGTGGGGAGCCCGGCACTACTTCTGGGGGTGCCACCGTTCCGGAGGAGATTTTGCCTGGTTCGCCGACAATATCGACCGTGCCGATTCTGCCCCAGCCGTGGATCAGATCACTGCGCTCTGGACCTTTGACGGGCAATGGGATCCTGAAGCGTCGATGCCCTCGCTGCTTCCCTATGCCATCCTGCCCAGCCCGAAGGACAACGCGAAGGCGATAGGCGGGACGGACGCCGTGCTTCGGTGGGTGCCTGCCCGGAACGCGACGAGGCAACGCGTGGTCCTGACCGGTGAGAGCGGCGCTCCCCGGGAAGTGGTCTGCAGCGGCGCGGAACTCCGCGCCGAACACCTTGAGCCTCGCACGAAGTACACGTGGCGGGTTGATGTGCTGGCCCCGCGGGACACGATACAGGGACAACTTTGGAGCTTCACGACGGAATGAATCCCGGACCGGGGGTTTGGCCGTTCACCAATTGCAGAACACAGGCTGAAGAATGACACTTGAGAAATACTCCCTCGGCATAGGCGACCGTTTCGGGATGGAAGGGGTGGCGCAGTTGCGTGCGCTGCAGAAGGCGGCGGAGCATGGTGTCGCCGTGGTGCCGGTGTGGAACAAATCGCACCGCGAGCACTCCATCATCGGGACCGACCCGGAGGATACCCTTCGGGCCGCCGCTGCGGCCGTCCATGCTGCGGCCTGGACGAAGCCGTTTTATCTGGATGCCGATCATATCGGGCTTGCGACGCTCGATAAATTCATCGTGCCGTGTAATTTTTTCACCATTGATGTCGCCGATGTCATCGGCCGCGCTGCCGATCGGCGGTCCGCCTCCGCTTTTCTCAAAGCTGTTCGTCCGTTCAGGGGCACACTCGCCATTCCGGGAATGCGGGCACCGATCACCGTAGACGATGCCCTCCTGCAGGCCGTTGCGGACAAATACCTGTTGGCGGTGATCGAAGCGGGAAAGGTGTACCGCCGGATTATTGCGAACAGGGACGGGCAAAGTTTTGTTGTCGAAATGTCGTTGGACGAGGCTGATTTCCCACAGTCCCCTGCCGAACTCTTTTTCATCCTTGCCGCCGCGGCGCGTGAGGGCATCCCGCTCCAGACGATCGCGCCGAAATTCACGGGCGATTTTCTGAAAGGTATCGACTATGTCGGGGATATCTCCCGGTTTGAAAGCGAATTCCGGGATCACCTCGCAGTCGTGAACAGGGCCATCACGGAATTCAGTCTTCCGGTGAACCTCAAGCTCAGCGTCCATACGGGGAGCGACAAGTTCTCTCTGTATCCCGTTATCCGGTCGGCGATACGTGATTTTGACGCCGGGTTGCATCTGAAGACTGCAGGAACGACATGGCTCGAGGAGGTGATCGGGATCGCCGGCCACGGAGGAGAAGCTCTTCTCCTGGCAAAAGAATTGTACGCGCTGGCGTTTACCCGGTACGATGAGTTATGCAAACCGTATGCGACCGTGGTGCGGATCGACCGTTCACATCTTCCCGATCCGGCAGAAGTGGAACTCTGGACGGCAGTACAATATGTTGAAGCGTTACGGCACGATCAGACATGTCCGGGCTATAACAAGGATTTCCGTCAGTTCGTGCACGTCTCGTTCCGGATCGCCGCGGAAATGGGAGAGCGATACCTGGCGATGCTCCGGGAGTGCCGGAGCACCATTGAACAAAATGTCACGTCAAATCTGTACGACCGGCATCTCAAGCCGCTGTTTGTCGGATAACAGGAGCAAGGAAGAAATGATGGGATCGCAGAAGGTTGGCATTGTGGGTCTCGGCGTCATGGGGGAGAACCTCGCTTTGAACATCGCGCGCAACGGGTACACCGTCGCCGGATTCGATCTGGATGGATCGAAGGTCGACAGCTTCGCACGCCGGACTGCCGGGACGAACGCGGTTGCGGCGCATGCAGTATCCGGGTTTGTCGACGCTCTTGCCGTGCCCAGGGTCATCCTCATCATGGTGCCTGCGGGGAAGCCTGTCGATGCGGTGATCAACGATCTCACTCCCCGGTTGCAGCCGGGTGATCTCTTGATTGACGGGGGCAATACCTACTTTGCCGATACGGAAAGAAGAATCAAAGCGCTCGAGGGAACGGGCATCCTCTATGTCGGTACCGGCGTGAGCGGCGGGGAGGAAGGGGCGCTCAAGGGTCCGGCAATCATGCCGGGGGGCAATCCGGCAGCCTGGCCGATCTTCAAGCCCATCTTTCAGGCGATTTCCGCGAAAGCCGAGGATGGAGCCCCCTGTTGTGAGTGGATGGGGAAAGGCGGTGCGGGGCACTTTGTCAAGATGGTCCACAACGGCATTGAATACGGCGACATGCAGATGATCTGCGAGGCCTACTGGCTGATGGAGCGCCTGCTGGGGATGACCCCCGCCGAAATGAGTCAGGTATTCCGCGAGTGGAAAACCGGGGAACTGAGCAGCTACCTGATCGATATTACGGCGGACATTCTGGCCAAGACCGATCCGGAGACCGGCAAGCCGATGGTTCACGTGATTCTGGATATGGCGGAACAGAAAGGGACCGGGAAGTGGACCAGTCAGGTGGCGTTTGATCTGGGAGTACCGGCGCAAACGATCGCCGATGCCGTCTTTGCCCGCATGCTCAGCGCGCTCAAGAAGGAGCGTGTGGCGGCGTCCGCAGTCCTCAAGGGCCCGACGCCGGCGTTCCGGGGCGATCGGAAGGCGATGCTGGAGAATATCAGGAAAGCGTTGATGTGCGCGAAAATCTGTTCCTACGCCCAGGGCTTCCAGCTGCTCAAGGCGGCCAACGATGAAAACCGGTGGGATCTGCCTTTCGGCACAATCGCCTCTATCTGGCGGGCGGGTTGTATCATCCGGGCGCAGTTCCTGGGGAAGATCAAGTCGGCATATGCGGGCGACCCTGCACTGCCCAACCTTCTCCTCGATCCCTATTTCGCGGGGGTGATGGAAAAATATCAGACGGCATGGCGGTCGGTGGTGGTTGCCGCTGTGGAAGGGGGCATACCGGTGCCCGCATTCATCAGCGCGCTTTCGTATTTCGACTCGTATCGGTCCGCCAATCTCCCCGCGAACCTCCTGCAGGCGCAGCGGGATTATTTCGGCGCGCACACGTATCACCGGGTTGACAGGGAAGGCAAGTTCCACACGCAGTGGACCGACACAAAGTGAACCAACAGAAGGAACATGGTTGTCATGGGCAATGAATTGAATATCAGAAGCGGCGGCGCCCTGGATCTCCTCTCCCTCGGGGCGCTGGTCCATCGTCTGGATCCCGGCATTGTGCCGTTCCGGAAAGCTACCGAGTGCTCCATCCACGTGAGCGGCGGGGAGTTCAACGTGGCGGCAAACCTCGCCGACTGTTTCCGGATGAATACCGGCATTGCCACTGCGATGGCCGAGTATCCCATCGGTGATCTTATCGCGGAGCGGGTGCGTGCCATGGGCGTCAAGCCGTTCTACAAACGCTTTGCGCACAACGGCGTGAACGGACCAAATATGGCGACCGTGTACAGCGACCGCGGGCAGGGCGTTCGTGCCCCTGTGGTGTTCTACAACCGTGCAAACGAAGCGGCGGCGCAGCTCAAGCCGGGGGACTTCGACTGGAAGGAGATTTTCGGTGCCGGTGTGCGCTGGTTTCACAGCGGCGGCATCTTCGCATCGCTCTCGGCAACGACCGGGGAGCTGATCATCGAAGGGATGAAAGCTGCGAAACAGGCCGGTGCTGTCACCAGTTTCGATCTGAACTTCCGTGAGAAACTCTGGGCGATCTGGGGGGGCGAAAAGAAGGCTGTCGAGGTGGTCGGCCGGATCGTGGAAAATGTGGACGTGCTCGTAGGGAACGAAGAGGACCTCCAGAAAGGGCTCGGCATCCCGGGCCCGGACGTCGCAGCAAAGTCGAAACTCGATCCGTCGGCATTTTTCAGCATGATGGACAACGTGCTGAAGAAACACCCGCGCGTCAAAATCGTTGCGACCACGTTGCGCGATGTTCATTCGACGAATCACCACAGCTGGGGCGCCGTGGCCTGGGTGAACGGCACAACGTACACCTCACCGAAATGTGAACTGGGCATCCTCGATCGCGTCGGTGGCGGGGACGGTTTTGCAAGCGGGTTCTTCTACGGTCTGCTGAACGGAGAATCCCCCGAGGAATCGGTGAAGCTTGGATGGGCGCACGGGGCGCTTCTCACGACGTATCCCGGCGATACGACCATGGCCACCGTGGAGCAGGTACGCGCATTTGCCCGGGGCGGGTCCGCCCGCATCCAGCGATAACATGTAGCACACTGCGAGGACTCATGTCTCCTGCAAAGGTCCGTGTACGGCGCCGGACGCTCGATGTGCTTGGCACCGTACTTGTGTTGTGTGTCGTCGCGGCATGGGGCCCGCAGCCACAGGAAATCCGGCACACCGGAACGGAAGGCATCCGTGGGACCGCCGCCGTTAAGCACGAAGGGAAACGGGCGCTGGTCCTGCTGGATAATTATTATAACAACGAATGGCATACCGACAGTGCAGGGCTGAAAACCCGTTATCACTACCTCTGGCAGGATACCGCCAACTCCGGGTTTTCGATTCTCGGCAAGATCATTACCGGGCTGGGCGCGGATCTGGATACGCTGTGCAGAAAACCCGCCCCTGATAACCTCGCACGTGCACGGATCTATATCATCGTCGATCCCGATACCCCCGAAGAATCGGATCATCCCATGGTGATCGATTCCAGCGCTGCCACGGTGGTCGCTGCGTGGGAGCGTGCGGGCGGCATTCTTGTCCTGTTCGGCAACGACCGGGGCAACGCGGATCTCGAGCATCTGTCCCTCCTTTCCTCCCGTTTCGGCATCCGGTTCAATGAAGACAGCCGGAACCGGGTCGTGGGGAGGAACTTCCAAACCGGGACGTTCGAGGCCTTTCCTGACCATCCGCTGTTCAGGGGATTGCGGAAGATCTATATCAAGGAACTCAGCACACTCTCACTGCAATCTCCGGCCGTGCCCGTTCTTACGGACGGCAAGGACACCATCATGGCAATGGCGCGGTACGGCAAAGGAACGGTCTTTGCCGTGGGCGATCCCTGGTTCTACAACGAGTACATGGATGGCAGAAAGCTTCCCGCCGAATACGACAACGCGCGTGCCGCAGAAAACCTCTTCCGTTGGCTGTTGCATCCTGTACGGTGAGAGCAATGTTTCCCGTTTCTCCCGTATTCCGGCGTGCGTTCCTTGTTCTCCTGACCCTCCCGCTTCAGGTCACGGAAGCCCAGTTCCTCCAGGCACCCTGGGCACACGCCGACGCGATTGTGGCCCGCGTCAAAGCGCCGTTGATCCCTCCGAAGGACATCGACATCACGGCATTTGGCGCGCTGGGGAACGGCATCGCGGATTGTTCGGCGGCTTTCCGCAATGCAATTGACGCATGCCGCAGAGACGGTGGTGGGAGAGTGGTCGTGCCGGACGGCGTCTATCGTACGGGTCCGATCCGCCTGGTCAGCCGCGTGGAACTTCATCTGGCCGGGCACGCAATCATCCGGTTTGACCCTGATCCGCATAGATACCTGCCTCTCGTGCTCACGCGGTGGGAGGGGGTTGAATGCATGAACTACTCGTCTTGTGTGTATGCTGCCGGCGAGCAGGACATCGCCATTACAGGAACCGGGACATTGGACGGGGGGGGGAACGACAGCACATGGTGGTGGTGGAGCGGGAAGAGAGAATTTGGGTGGAGCACCGGGAAGTCACAACAGGGCCCGGCGAGAACCAGATTGATGCAGATGGGACAGGACGGCGTGCCGGTCGACGAGCGGAAGATGGGTGAAGGCTGCTACCTGCGGCCCGGTTTCATCCAGATCCAACGGTGCAGCAGAGTGCTCATCCAGGGCATCAGGCTCATCAATTCCCCGATGTGGGTTGTCCACCCCGTCCTGTGCGACAACGTCACAGTGGAAGATGTGCACGTGGAGTCGCACGGACCGAACAACGACGGGTGTGATCCCGAATCGTGCCGGGACGTTGTGATCCAGGGGTGCACCTTTGACACCGGGGACGACTGCATCGCCATCAAGTCGGGGAGGAACAACGACGGACGGCGACTCCATACGCCGAGCGAAGAGATTGTGATTCAGGATTGCGAGTTCAGGGACGGGCACGGAGCCGTGACGATCGGGAGCGAGGTCTCGGGCGGAGTGAGGGACATCTTTGCCCGCCGATGCCGGATCGCGAGCCCGGCGCTGTACAGTGCGCTCCGCATCAAGACAAATGCGGTGCGCGGCGGCGTGGTCGAGCAGGTGTACCTGCGCGACATTTCCGTCAGCCTTGTGAGCCGCGCCGCAATCGATATCGATCTGTTGTATGAAGAAGGCAAAAACGGCGATTACCTTCCCACCGTCCGGTTCATCTCCGTGGATTCGATGACCGTCGCCTCCTGTGCCTCGGCATTCAGCTTTGTCGGGTACGAAGAGTCGCCGCTCCGGCAGATCCTACTCCGGAAGTGCGTGTTTGCGGGAGTGGTCAACGGTTACACGGTTCGCAATGTCGGCGAATTCCGCGCATTCCTCACGACGATAAATGGCAGGGAATTCACACCGGCAGATGAGTAGCATCTCAGACCTTTTTGTCAACAACTTCACGGGGCAACTATGCGCTTTTCCTTGATCCTTGCACTCGTGGTCACCGGGACGGCGGTCTTCGCACAGACGCTGGTGGTGACTGTAAAGAACCCTGCAGGGTTTGCTCGCTCGCATGAGACTATTGCGTTGCCGATCGTAAACGTTTCGGAGGCCTTGGGAAAAATCGACCCCGCGCGTCTGCGGATTTGCCGGGAAGGGGAGGAGAACTCCCTGCCGGCTCAGGTGACCGGTACGGAAGTTCTTTTCCAATCCGATTTCGACGCACGGGGGACGAGGCGATTTGTCGTGAGTATGTCACCCGGACGTGAAGTCCCCCATGCTTCGCTGGTCAGCGGTCTGTACGCGCTTCCCCGGCAGGACTACGCCTGGGAAAACGACAGAATTGCGTTCCGGGTGTATGGCCCGGCGCTTGCGGCGGAAGTCAACAACGGGATCGACGTCTGGACGAAGCGCGTGCGCTACCCCATAGTGGCGAAATGGTACAAAGAGGCGGAAAGCAGCGTGCCGGGGAAGGACAGCTACCATCAGGATCAGGGTGAGGGGGCTGACTTCTTTGCCGTGGGGCGTTCGCTCGGAGCAGGAGCGTTGGGTCTGTGGCAGGAGGGGAGAGTTGTCCAACCAGGTGTGTTCGCTACCTGGAAGACACTGGCAAACGGTCCGGTGCGTGTGGGGTTTGCACTGACGTACAAGTGGCTCGTTGACGGCGACAGTCTGGCAGAGGAAATGGTCATTTCGCTGGATGCGGGGGAAAACCTCAACCGGATTGAGGTGCGTTTTTCCGGCCCGCACGCCGGGAAGAAACTCGCTCTTGCGTGCGGACTTGTAAAGCGTGCCAATACCCTGGCAACGCGAAGCCAGAAGGATTGCCTGCTTTCCCTCTGGGGCCCGACCATCGAGGATCCCCTGACCGGAGAGTTGGGTACAGCTGTTCTCTTCCCATCCGGCGGTTGTGCCGAATACGGAGAGGACAAGGATCAGCATCTCATCATCGGTGAATCCCGGGTCGGCGCTTCGTTTGTCTACCATGCGGGCGCAGGTTGGACAGGCAACGGAGAATTCCACACCGAGAAGGATTGGGCGGCCTACCTTGACCGGTTTGCTTTGCGTGAACGTTTCCCGCTGGAGGTCACCGTCGCACGAAAGCAGTAGACACGTGAGCCGTACATGCACCGTCAGTTTGATTTTCGGCCTGCATCGACGTACATTGACACATGATCACGCAAAGCGTCCAACGCAGTTCTCTGCAATTTGCCGGGCAGCAATGATGCCGGCACCTTTCCGTTCGGTGGTTGAAGGGATTCTCCTCCTCAGTCTCGTTCTTACCTGCGTGTGTGGCGCTGAGGGAAGGACCCTGCCCGACACCGTGCTCACGATCTCCGAAGCCCGTAGCGACACGAACGGCGATTTCATCCCGGATCACCTGGGGCAGCGCCTCACGTTGGCCGGCCGCGCGAATGTCTACAGCGGCGTCCTGCACACCAGCCGGCTCTCGGTATTCCTCCAGGATGCGCATGCAGGGATTGAACTGTACAACATCGATCCAGGGGAACCGATTGCGGAAGGTGATAGCGTCATTGCGACAGGCACCCTGGAGATGTACGAGGGAGTCACGCGGATTACGCGGGCTACGTACAAGGTGGTCAAGGTCAACCGTCCGATGCCCCGAGCGCTGGCTCTGCGTGTAAAAGACATACCATCGGAGCAATACGAAGGAATGCTGGTTCGCGTACTTGCAGATGTTACGCGTTCGTGGTCCGATGCCTACGGCGCCTATCTGACCCTGAGAGAACGTGCCGATGATACGGACAGCATTGTCGTCTTCCTTTCTTTCCGGCACAAGCCCGGCATCGAGTTCGGTTCCATTTCGGTGGGCGATCGCATCACGGTGACTGGCGTGGTCGGCCAGTACGTTCGCGGGGGTCCGCTGAACACAGGTTACGAGATATATCCCCGTTATCCGGAGGATATTCGCATTCTGGGGACGGATTCGCGATCCTATCTTATCGTCGTGGCGGTGAGCGGCGGGTTGGCCGTTCTCGCATTGCTCTGGGTTGTTGCCATGCGCAGGCAGGTGGCACGGAGGACCCGGCAGCTGCGGGAATCGGAGCAGCGGTTCAGGAATCTCCTGGAGAACATTCAGCTGGCCGCGGTAAGTCTCGATACAGAGGGGAGGATTGTTTTCGTGAATGACTACATGCTTTCCATGACCGGGTGGCGGCGCGAGGAGGTGCTGGGGAGGAACTGGCATGAACTGCTCGTCCCGTCGAACGGAGAGACCGCCAAGGAGTACGCCAGTCAGTTGGGAACAGGCACGGTCGTGCCGCATTTTGAAGGGGAGATGCTCACGCGAAGCGGAGAACGGCGCCTCATGGCATGGAACATCTCCCCGGTCCGGGAAGCCGATGGCAAGGTGATCGGTACGGCGCGCATTGGCGAGGACATCACCGAGCGCAAGCTCGCGGAGCAGAAGCTCGCGGCAACGGTTCTCGAGAAAGAGGTCCTGCTGAAGGAAGTCTACCACCGGGTGAAAAACAACCTGCAAACCGTGTCGAGCGTGCTCGCGATTCAGTCGGATTCGATCAGCGATCCCGTAATGCGCGGAATGTTTCTTGACAACCAGCAGCGTGTCCGCTCGATGGCGTTGATCCACGAAAAGCTGTACCGGTCCAAGACCCTGGCGCACATCGACTTCCGTGACTACCTGGAGAGCCTAGCGGGATCGCTGTTCCGGACATACGGTGTTGCCGACAATATTACGCTGAAGGTCGACGTTCACGATGTCGATCTGGACATCGATACATCGATAACCTGCGGGCTCCTGATCAACGAGCTGCTCTCCAACGCATTGAAGCACGCCTTCCCCGACGGGAGAGATGGAGAGGTCAGTATCTCCATGCATGCCGCCGAAGGGGGCGGGTTTTCCCTCTCGTTTTCTGACAACGGCATCGGTTTCCCGGCCGAATTGGGGAATCGCAAGCGGGACTCGCTCGGGGTTACCCTCATCAACAGTCTTGTCAAGCAGCTTGGGGGGACTATGACTGTTACCACGACCGGCGGGACGAAGTACGTGATCACGTTTTCCGGGAGCTAATCCCCCAGGGTTTTTTCTTTTTTCCCTTGACACTCACTCCTGAATTCGTATATTCAAATTCATACAGATTTGACCAATGGGAACCAGCCGTCATATTGCCAGGATCTCCACCGCAGCGACCCCGACAGCGGTACGTGGCATTGGTGTGTCCCTTCTTTCGATTCTCCTCCTTCTAGTTAATCTGCTGCTTCTGGGCCTTATTCACTGACCCGGACGCCAGAGGTTAACCAAGCACACCGCAAGATAGTCCACACGATGCACCGGTAAGCAAGG
>PMCM01000008.1 GCA_003154155.1 Ignavibacteriota bacterium
ACTAGCTCCTGAAGCTAGCGCGTCTGCCAATTTCGCCATCCGGGCGTTAAAGTAGCCGCTATTTCAACACTTTGGTTATAAAACTGACCAAAACTCAACGGACGTTTATGAGGTTCTGGCTGGGTTCTCTAACCGGGGTCATCTTAGCTGAACGGCCTACGTGAAAACAATGTAAGGAGAATTTGGGAGAATCCCAAGAGGACTGAAGCAATGTCCTAGAAAATCGAATTTGCAATGATATTGTCAACAATGGCAATAGTCATGATAGACACGGGGGATGGACCGCTCGAGTCCATTGACAGAGTGATTGATTTTGCATAGAATGGACCGGGGTTTTCTCAAGTCGCATAACCACCGGCCGTAGCATGTCGGCAAACGAAGCATCGCGTCTCATATAACCCTGGATGCGCCCCAGGGCTGGTTCGACCCCCTGGCTGTGTGAAAAGGAGACTGCAATGGCAGAAAACAAGACCAAACCAACAGTCGCAAGTGTCACTGCTTTTCTGAACAAAGTTCCGGACCCGCAGGTCCGAAAAAACTGCTTCGCAATTCTCAAGTTGATGCAGGCTGTCTCCAAAAAGGAACCTGTCATGTGGGGGAGCTCGATCGTCGGCTTCGGAACATTCCACTATGTTTACGAAAGCGGAAGAGAAGGAGATACCGTTGTCATCGGCTTTTCGCCTCGCAAGCAGAATATCAGTATTTACATGATGTGCAGCCTTGAAAAAGTCAAAAGCGAGCTGGTCAAGCTCGGCAAATACGAGACCGGCAAAGGATGTCTCTATATCAAGTCACTCGGCGACGTGGACACCGCGGCTCTCAAGAAAGTGCTCGCAAAGGGATTTAAAGAGGCGTCAAAGCTGAACGTCCATAGTTCCTGACCAGGTACCGGCTGAGAAGTTCAATGTCCCGGCCGGTTACACGGTTCAGTGAACAAACTGGGAGTGCCTGCACTGCAAAGACCTTGTTTCTGACTGTTTCAGCCAATTTTGGGTGTTGATTTCATCGGAGCGAAACCATAACTTGAAAGGTCAAATTCCAGATTATCCACACCCCGATCGCTTTCGATGGGCAGAAGAACCGCGGTACCTGTTTTCTTTGTGATATGTCTCCTTCTTGCTGCTCTCCTCATCACCCGCACCGTAACCCCTCCGGTGAGCGGATCCTTATTTTCGGTCTCCCTGGTCACTATCGGAACTTTCTCAAGAGGTTTCCGGAAATAGATCCGCGCTTTTTGCGGTTGGTCTTGCGCAGTGATTTCAATTAATTCGGTCCCGGCCATGAAACACGCAATCGAAGAATTCATAACAAGCAAGAGCATTGCCATCGTCGGACTTTCAAGGAGCGGCAGGAAATTCGGCAACAGCGCCCTGACGGAACTCGCGAAACGGGGATACGAAGTTTTCGCAGTGCATCCGGAAGTGGAGGAAATCGCAGGCACGAGGTGCTATCCGAACCTGACTGCTTTGCGCGGGATGGTGGATGCCGTTCTGATCTGCATCTCACCCGAAGCGGTCGCAGGCGTCCTCCGGGAGGCGGCAGCAATCGGGTTGACGAGGGTCTGGTTGCAGCAGGGGGCTGAGTCTCCCGGGGCGATCGCTCTGGCGAACGAGCTCAAGCTCAATCTCGTGGCGGGGAGGTGCATACTCATGTATGCGCCCCCTGTCGAAGGGTTTCATGCCTGGCACCGCGCCTTCTACCGGCTCTTCGCGAAACTCTAGCGCCCCTCCCCGATGAAGAAATACACACTGGATATCAGGTCGGAGACCGGCACCACGGTGCTGAAGAAGGTGAGAGTGGTCGTCATCACCACCGTGATGCTCTCGTTTATCTCCTACTGGAGGGCGGCGGCGATTGTATTGTCGGACCTGGCGTCGAGTGCGTACTACGCTCTCGGGATCGCGGAGAAGGCGGTCGGAGCGTCCGCTCCATGGTTCATTCTGTTTGTCATGATCTTCGCGTATGGGATTCGCGCCGTTTATATCGAATCATCGAGCATGTTTGTGCGGGGGGGTGTCTACAAGGTAGTCCATGAAGCCCTCGGTGAGACGGCCGCCAAGTTCTCCGTGTCGGCCCTGCTGTTCGATTATCTCATCACCGCTCCCATCAGCGCGGTGTCTGCGGGTCAGTACATCGCGGGGCTTGTGAACTCCCTCCTGGGTTCCGCCGGGAGCGCGTTCAGAATTCCGCCGGATACGACGGCGATGCTGATCGCCATTGTTATCGAGCTCTACTTCTGGCGGAAGAACCTGATAGGAATTGAAGAGTCGAGCGGAAAGGCGCTCAGAATCTTCCAGGTCACAACGGTTCTCGCGGTCGTCCTGTTTGTCTGGTCGATCGTGACGATCGCCGTCCGGGGTGCATCGCTCCCTCCCTTCTCCGTGGTCCTCTCAAGCGATGCCCTGGGGCTGCTGAAGGGGGTTGACTGGTTGAGGACGATTGGCGTGGTGGGCGTTCTGGTCGGATTGGGACATTCGATACTTGCCGTCAGCGGGGAGGAAACACTCGCGCAGGTTTACCGGGAAATAGAAGCGCCGAAGCTGAAGAACCTGCTGAAGACCGGCATGATCATCTTTGTGTTCGCGCTTATCTTTACAGGCATCAACTCGCTCTTTGCCTCGATGATCGTCCCTCCGGGGGAACTCCTCGGCCTCTATAATGACAATGTGCTCAGCGGCCTGGCAATGCATCTCCTCGGCAGCCGTCCGGTGCTTCTCGGACTCCAGGCATTTGTCGTCGTGGTCGGGTTTCTCATACTCGCCGGTGCGGTTAATACCGCCCTGATCGGCGCGAACAGCGTGCTGAACAGGGTGGCTGAAGACGGAGTGCTTCACTCGTGGTTTCGAAAGCCCCACGACAAATTCGGTACAACCTACCGCATTATCCACACGCTGGCGCTCCTTCAGATCTTCATCATCATCGTGACGCGGGGGGATGTATTTGCGCTTGGCGAGGCCTATGCGTTCGGCGTGGTCTGGAGTTTTGTCATGAAAGCGTATTCGATGATCGTGCTCCGCTACAAGAAGACATTGCACCGGGAATGGCGCGTTCCCATCAATATCACGATCAGGGGGGTGGAGATTCCGATTGGCCTGGGTTCGGTCTTCACCGTGCTGCTCCTCCTCGGTATCGTCAACCTCTTCACGAAACCCTATGCGACGGTGTGGGGGATCGGGTTCACTGTTGCATTATATGTTGCGTTCGGCTTCTCCGAACGTGCCAACAAGAAGCTCATGGCTTCCCGCGGTGAACCGGACCTGGAAAAATTCAA
>PMCM01000019.1 GCA_003154155.1 Ignavibacteriota bacterium
TAGGGATCGACAACGGAATAGAGCGACATTTCACCGTAGTTGAAGTTCATGCCCCGGTGCGCATTCAACCCGGAAGAACTCGGTTGGTTCAAAAACGGGGAGCTGAAACCGGGGATGGTGATCGCGTAGTACTGTTGATCTGCGATGTTCCGGGCAACACCGGACACATCCAGAATGAACGCGATGTCCGGGACGAACTTGGACTGGTCGAAGGAAGAGCCTTCCTTGGATTGCGACCTGAGCCCTCCGCCCGGCCACAAGAGCGCACAGAGCAACAGCGCCAATGTGGTTGTTGATGATTTCATACGACCTCCTCTGTTCTCGTGATATGACCGTGTCCGGACCGGCAGTAGCGTCGTTGTTCACGGTACAACATCAACGGCACCCTATCCGGTCGCTCTGCACTTAAGCGATGGGATACGGAACAATACGTCGTTCTGAGATTAACAGGATTGCGGAGGGGCGTGAGAGGCGAAGGTACTTGTATAGAATGGCTCCGGGGCCCGATCGGGAAGAGCGAGAGGTGACAGGCGGACCGGTTCGACGTTCGTTTCGAACACCGGACCTTCATGGAGGATCGACGTGTAACTGGAAGCCTGGAACGTACAAATTGCGCAGCTGTCCGGGTTCCCGCAGTCATGAGAACTGTGGAATGCACTGATAGCGATGCCTGACAGAAGCACCACAAGGATCAGTACCGGAAAGACGGTACGCAACCCGCTACGATAGTGTTCCGAAATGAGCTTCATTGCACCCTAATGTAAGAGAAAACGATATCCAAAATCAATCACCCGGGAATCGTACGGTATTCACCTTTCTCTTAGGATATAAACCCATTTTGACGAAGATAAGTTCAGGAGAAGACTCCCGGGGGGAACAATGACGTCTAACCTTGGAACAATCGGGCCCGGAAGAATCTCGTCCGGGCCCGTGGAACTGTTCCGCTCAGACAGAAGCTTGCTGCATCTCCTGTCACCTGGCTACCGGCATCACGATTTCATGAGGCCCTGCGCCGCCCAGTGACGATCAGCTCCCTTTTCTGATGTAGATGCTGCCGTTGAAGTTGTTGAACGTGATTTCCTGTCCCCCGCCGTTGATCGTTCCCCGCATGAGATTCTCGACGGTGACGCGGTACTTCCCCTTGCCCTGGTCATTCTTGTCCACGCGGGCGGGTGCCTTCTGCATCTGGAGGTCGAAGTCGCTGTAGATCTCCCCCTGCTCCGATTTCAGCTGCACCGACGCCTTCAGCGAAGCAGGGAATGTCACGTCGATGTCCCCGTTCAGCGAGCTGAACGACATCGCTTTGTCGGCGCTGACACGTGTGAACACCACCTTCACTTCGCCATTGATCGTCTGCGCCACGGCGGAACCGGCGATCTGGTTCAGCGTGATGGATCCATTGGTATTGTTGATTTCAAGGTCGCCGTTCACATTCTCCACCTGAATGTCGCCATCGTTCACCGTGCTCAGCTTCATCGAGCATGCCGTCGGCACCTGGATCACCAGATCGATTTTGCGTGAAATCCCCCGCAACCCGGTGTTGATGCTCACGGTATTGTCCTCTTCTTCCGCCGTCAATCCCGTGCTCGTATTGGGAATCAGCTTGAGGGATCCGTTTTTTTTCTCTTTCGGCTGCTCTTCCTCCTCTTCGGGCGCCATGGTCGCCTCCACCATCACTTCCTTGCCTGCATACCCTTTGACCGTAATACCGCCGGTGATCAGTCCGACTTTTAACATCGCCGGCCGGTTGGGGTCGCTGAGAGGAATCGGGAGTTTTTCCGTTGCCGGCTGGGAGATTGCAAGTCCGGTGAGCATGCATGCCATCGCCGTCAGCCACGGGTACACCTTCGTGTGTGTCATGGGTATATTCCTCTTTTACTGGTGATTTCTGAGAATGCGGATATCCCCGTTCAGGGTTTCGAAGCGCAGTTCCGGTCCGCCGTTGCCGGCACGCACTGAAGTAAATTCACCTCCCCGGTACACGGTCCGCCGGCCGATCTTCTGCGGGGCGGACATCGATTGCGGCATGCCGGCCACCTGAAAATCGCTGTACATGTCGCCGTTGAACGTCTTGAATTTGAGATCTGCGGAGAGCGGGCCGGGTACCTGGACTTCGATGGAGCCGTTGACCGTCGCAAACACGCAGCTGGCGCCGGGGTTTTCTCTGAAACCCACAATCACGTCCCCGTTGACGGTGGCGGCATCTCCCGCCCCGGTGATGCCGGACATTTCAATCCCGCCGTTCACGTTGTGCACCTCAAACGCACCCTGCATGTTCGTGACGCTGATTGTCCCCTTGTTGACCGTCTTCAGGGTGAAATCAGATGCCGCAGGGACCTTGAGCTCGAAATTAAAATCCGCGTCGAACCCGTCGTCGTCCCGCTGTTGGTACGACAGCTTGCCGTTTTCACATCTCCAGGGGGTATTCACATAGAAGATGATCTTCCCCGGCTCCTGCCTGATGTCCAGCGTGATCTTCTCCTTGGCTTCCTTCAGCTTTTCAAGGGAGGCGCCATAGGATGTCCTGTGCGCCAGAAGCTGGATCTCGCTCCCGTCATACCCCACGACGTGGATCGAGCCGCTGATGTTGTCGACCAGTACCTGATTCGAAGGACCGCCTGCGGGAAATGTGAGCGTCTTTCTGATGTCTTCTTTTTCCGATACCTCAGATCGCTCATGTCCGGTCCCCAACGAGAGCAGAGCAGTCAACAGAACGAGGAGCGTTTTCATATCAGAGTACTCCTATGGTCAAAGAATGAGCTGGATTCCCTGGGTGATCCGGTCGCGCACATCCGGAAGAAGATCGGGTTTGTGCAGAACCTGCTGCAGGGCGGCCCGCGATTCGCTGTCGTTCATCCGTACCAGAACATCAGCCAGCGCGATCTGCATCAACGGGGAAGACTGCTCCGGAAGCGCATGGATGATTTCATGGCGCACAGACGGGGTGTTCATATCCCGTGACAGCGCTTCCAGAGCCGCGAGGCGGACATTCACATTGGGGTCGTGTTTCATGGCGGAGACGAGTGCCGCGTGTATATCGGGATCGCGGCCTTCGAGCCGGGAACTCCAGCTCACCCCTTTCAGGCGTTCGCTTGCGGACTCCTGGCGCAACAGCGACACGGCAAGAAGATTGCTCACCCCCCTTACCTCCTCGTGAAGCCGCGCGAGCTCTCCGGAGTCGCTGTTGTTGCGGTTGAGTGCATACCCGCCAAGAAGGCCAATCGCCAGGAGACACGCTGCGGCACCCAGTTGAAACACGGGACGGGGGAAGCGGAACAGATCCGACACGTGTCCCCGCTTCCTGCGTGCATGCGCGGCGTCCGCCTGCCGGAGGCCTTCCTCAAACCCCTTCAGCATCTTGTGAAATCCCAGCGCAAGACCGTTGCCGGGTTCGGCGTCCGGAGAACTGCCGAGCGCGTCCCAGAGTGCGGTGATTGCATCGCATTCACTCCGGCATGCGTGGCAGGAGGCAAGGTGTTGACTGACCGTTGCTGCTGTTGCCTCCTCCAGATTGCCGTTGACATAGGCGAGGAGGTGTTCTGGAGAATAGTGTTCACTCATGGGGTTCTCCCGACAGCTGAAAGTATTCTTTCCGCAATTCGTTCATGGCTCTGTGCACGCGCACCTTTACGGCTTCGACCGAGCATCCGAGAATCTCCGCGATGGCATCATACCGCAAACCCTGGTACCTGCAGAGAATAAGGAGTTCCTTCTTTTCGACCGGGAGCTTTGCAAGTGCCTGCTGAAGCATTGCGTGGCTCTGTTTCTGTTCCAGTTGTTCGTGGGCTTGAGGCTCGGTCGATGCCGGCTCTTCCTCTTCCCGGTTCGTTGCCGTCTCGTGCTTCCATTTCCGGTAATGATCGCTATGCACGTTGCGGGCAAGCTGATACAACCACGAGGTGAACTCCCCTTCCCCCCGGAACGTGTGCCGGTATTTCAGTATCCGGAAGAACACCTCCTGCACCAGGTCTTCGCTCAATTGCCGTTCCCGGGTCAACCGGAAGTAGAAATTATAGAGCTTGAGGTGGTGCCGGTCGAATAGGTGGGCAAGTTGGCGTATATCGCCATCGCGAACGTTGTCCATCAATTCGATGTCGGTCGGTGAGCTCACGCGGCCTGTCTGAGCAAATGGTCCATGTACATATGTAAACTGAGGAAGGGGGAAAAGGTTACAGGGGAAAGACCGATAGACGATAGTCAATCGACGATAGACAA
>PMCM01000101.1 GCA_003154155.1 Ignavibacteriota bacterium
TTCTCGCATGCGACGTCCGCATGGGCCTTGTTCAGGGCAAATCGCGAGCCCGCGTTGTGATCAAATGTTATGCGTTTCCAGGATTGTGCGGTATGGCACGGCTCACAACGTGTCGCTCCCCCCTTTGCAAACTGGCCGGCGTGCGGGTCCGCGTGACATGGTGCACACGCGAGTGCGACACCCGTGTATTTCACGGGATCCCCCTTTTCGTGGCAACGGACGCATGGAACAGCTTTGTGCTTCCCGTCGAGCGGGAATTTGGTCTTGTTATGATCAAAGAGGGATGCCGGCCAGGAATCCGTGACGTGGCACATCTCACAGGTCTTCTGTTCTTTGGCGAATTGGTCCTTGTGCGGATCCTGGTGACATGTCCGGCAGGTGAGATCCTTGTTCCACCGGTATTGCCGCGTGCTTTTGGCCTGAATGATGCCAGCCTTGTGGCACGCAATGCAACTCGTGGCAATATGCGCTCCCGTCAGAGGGAATGTGCTGTGGAGATGACTTTCCACGGTATAGAGCGGGATCGTAAAATCCCTGTCAGTGTGACAAGCTTCGCATGAGCCTCTGTCCGCGCGCGAAACGAACTGGGCTCCGTGGGCATCTTTGTGACAATCGGCGCAAAGGTGAAACCGCGAAATGTGAAAACCCTGTTCGCCGGCTGCGTTCACCACGCGGGATGTGGGGGCGTGACACGCGAGGCATTTGACGTCTGCATGCTTGCCCTTGAGAGGAAATTCTGTGTGCTGGTGGTCAAACATCCCCTGTGGCATCGTGCTCCAATCGCCCGTCGAATGGCACTCGTCGCAACGGCGCGTGAACTTCTTCGCGTGGGGGTCACGATGGCACGAAGCACAGGTTGAAAACGCTACTCCCCGGTAGAGGACAGCGCCGGCAAGGCCAGCAGCACCGTTGTGGCACTGCGTGCACGCCACCTGAGCGTGTTTGCCGGTCAACGGGTACCGGGAACGCTCATGCGAAAACAGCGGCGCCGGTTTCCAACCTTTCGTGTCATGGCACGCAGAGCATGGCGTGGCGAATTGACCGCGGTGAACGTCGGGATGACACGAGACGCAGGAGGAAGAGAGCCCGAGGAGCGTATGGGGACGTTTTCCCTCCAGGAATTTTACCCCCGGGACGGTCACATATCTCCACGCATGACAGGAATCGCATCCGATGCCGGCGTGCTTTCCTTCCAGGGGAAAACCGGCCGTCGTGCGATGGTCAAACGCTGTAGTGTCGAATCGCACGATCTGGAAGTCTTCTCCGTTGTGATCGCTGTGACAATCGGCGCACCGCCTGTCGCCCAGATGGGCATGGATTCCCCGCGTCGAATCTATCCGGGCCTGAATCTCCTTGTGGCACCCGAGACACCGTTCGTTCGACAGGGTCTTCCCGTACGGATGACACGACGTGCATTTGTCGATTCCCTCCAAGTCGTGGTGCGCACGTGCAAGTCTGCCGGGCGAAATCTGCGCCTGCACGGAGAACGGCACGAGGGCTGCAAGAATCAGCAAGAGCCGGCATGTGGTCATTCAGCCACCCCACACATAGCCGAAAAGGACGGAGGCGGCAACATGGACCAGGAAAATGATCAGCAAAATGTACGTAAACGGGAGATGAACGACATGCCAGTGCCGGAATGCACTCTGCAGCTGTTCGAGAAACAGGATCCGGCGGTGCAAAACAGACCTCCGCCCCGCAATGCTCACGCATGCAGACACCTGGTCGTTCGTGACACCGTTTGCAGAGAGCCAGGCAGACAGGGCCCGTCGCCGGAAGAAAAGGCGCACATCGTGCAGCAACACAACCCGGAGAGTCTTCATGACCCCTCCCCGGGAAGGCATCGTTGCATCGATAAGCCGGTCGAGCGCCAGGGTTTGCTCGGGGGAGAACTCGTGGTGCTTTTTGAGAAGAGAGAGCAGCCGGACATTCTCCGTCTCGAGATCTTTCATGGAAAGGGCTTGACCTTCAATCCCTTTGGGAATCTGCACCCAGAGATACCTGCCGATAATGCCACTGAGCACCACGGCCATCATGCTCCAGAATCCGACTCCGACAATCCCTCCCAGCTTGAACGTCGCATGATACGCGATCAGGATCGGACCGACCAAACACAGGGCAATGTGGAATTCAAGGAAATGCTTCATCGTGCCGACGGAGGCGAAGAACCGGAATCGTTTTCGCGTGGAGTAGACGATGACGCCAACGAGGATCAGGGTACTGCCGACAATCCCGTACAGGTGGCCGATGGTCCCTGACGGCTTCAACAGGTGGAAAAGGGGATGGAAGGGTCTTTGTGCCAGGCCGCGCACATAGTAGTCTCCTCCTCCAAGCCAGGGAAGGGCAGCAGCCAGACAGACTGAGGCGACAAGTACTCCTGGAAACCAGAAGCGCTGCAATAACTTCTTCATAGTCACAACAACCGGGCGGTGGTACCGAATGAGGCGAAATTCGTAGCAGTGGAGGGAGGGTAAAATCCTGGATTTTGGCTGAGTTTATGAGTCTTGATAAAGATGAAATAAGTATACGAAACAGCGGACCAAATCTCAAGACCCGGGGGAAGAAAAATGCTGGATGGAGAGTCTCCCCCACAACAACCCGCAGCGCATGAACGATATTCCGGCTGCACGACGGATGCGTGCGAGGTCAGCTACCGCAACAACAAGAGCCGTCGCGTCTCGACCATATCTTCAGCCCCGCGCCTAGAGTCGCGAGCGGCTGCCGCCGAGAGTGATCGCACGTGAATTCTGTAGAAATATACGCCGCTCGACAGTCCCGCACCATCGAACTTCACATCATGATATCCAGCTTCCTCCTCCTGATCCGCGAGAACAGCCACGCGCTGGCCGAGAGTATTATACACCATGAGTGAGACGTACGATCGGTCAGGCACGCTGTAGCGGATTGTCGTGGAAGGGTTGAAGGGGTTGGGGAAATTCTGCTCCAGATGGAACGCTGCAGGATAATTCCCTGACTGGGAAACGTCCACGCCGGACTGAATTACTCCAGGTGAGAACGCAATGGTCTGGATGCCTGCACGGCCAAACGATCCCACCGTTGTTCCTCTCCCCGTCGACGTGTTGATGCGGGCAAGGAGGTTGTTCGGCACGCCGGTACCGTTTCGCACGACAGCAAAAAGGTTGCCCCGGTCGTCGAAGGCAATGTCCGTCAATGGTTGAGAATATCCGGTATTCCCGATACCCAGCGTGTCGCCGGTGAGAAGGCTGATGGTATACAGACGGTCTCTGAGCGTGGCGTTGGCCCGCACTGATGCCCACACTTTGCCGCTGACCGGATCGAGCGCGATTCCCGATATGGGGAGCTTTGTTGATGCAACGAGACTGCCGATCCCCGTGGCGGTATCGATTGAGTAGACCTGTCCGTCGGTTGCCCCGACATAAAGAGTGCCCTGGGGCGAGAAGTCCATCCCTTTCAGATCGCTGTTCGCTCCCGGCGGAAGGACCACCCGTGCACGGGGGTATGCCTCACCCGTCGTGCCGTCAATCTGGACAAGTTCCCAGCCCAGGGCGTTGGAGATCCCCCAGAGCCCGCCTGTTTTGGGATGCACCCTCGCGCTTACAATTTCACCGTAAAGGTACTGCCCGATATCATTGAGCGCAGCGGTCGTACTGTCCACGCCATAAAGGTGGGCATTGTCGCTGAGAGCAGAGAGCGCATACATGATGCCCGGCCGGGCCGGCTGGGCCGGAATCGTCCCGAAGTAGGGGTCGAGCAATGCTGTCAGGAAATCCAATTCGTTGGGTTCGGACGCATTCAGGAGAACCACGAAACTGGCTTTGGTCCGGGGAACATAGGCGACCACCGATACGTA
>PMCM01000115.1 GCA_003154155.1 Ignavibacteriota bacterium
TCGGATTGAACGGGTTGGGATAGTTTGGATAAAGCACGAACGTCGATGGAGAAGACCCCGATGCGTCGACGTTGTCGTACATAAGCGTTGCCAGTTTGCTGTAGATGTGGGATCGACCGGACCTGTTACTTTCCCATACGATCAGAATATGGAGCCACCCCTGGCCCGACCAGAGCTGGGACCCCACGCACACATTCCGGTTGTGCCCCATGCTTCGCACAGTATCACTTCGATTATAACCCAGGAATACCAACAGCGAGTCTGTGCCGCGATACTTCTCGTAGACACACACATCCAATGGGTAGGATCCGGGGAAGAGATTCGATGCGGGTTTTGTCAGAACAGGCAGCTGGAGTGCCCGGGCGTTCACGTTCACCGAGGAGGAATCCTGTGAGATGTTGAACGATTGGTTCGGGAATCCGCCCGTCCAGAGGAGCACATCCTGCTTCATTGGCCAACCCTGTTCATAGAGAAACCATGGAGTGCCGAAGCTGACAAAAAGGTGCGGGGACGGAAGCGATGCCAATTGTGTCAGGGTTGTTTCCGGGGGTGACCAACCGCCGGCCCCGTACGCATAATTCGACCGGAAAAGTACCATGATATCCGGAGGAGATCCCGAAGTCCAGACCAGGGATACCCCGCCACCAAAAGATCGTAGGCAGACATCGTATTGGATAGTGTCGGAACTACTGACTGCAAGCGTTTCGGGGGGACTGACTGCTGAACAGCACGACACATGGACTGCAACGACGGCGTTTGCGCGCTTCCAGGTGACGAGGAACAGGGAGTCGTTATACGGCACTACCCGGGCATCCGTGGCATTCATCGAATCGGCCAGGAGGAGAGAGGGGGGAGTCCAGGTCTTCTGGCTGTCGTTGCGCATGCTGTAGAAGAGTTGCCAGCGCTGGTCCTTCCATCGTTGCCATACGGCAAGCCTGTTGACATGAGATGTCGTGGAACTTGCATAGCTTCGCTCGGCATAGTCGGGGCGCGTTTGCATCTCTGCCCACGGCGAACTGGAAATGACGGTCTCGGTCGAATCCCAGGAGTTCCCGTCGATGCTGAAGCGCTTTGCCACAATTTGAGACTCCGACGGGGTGCGGCGTTCGAATACCATCTGGATGGATCTATCAGGCATCCAGGTAGAGAAAGCATTGTGGGGAATGGATGGGTTGATATCGTCGGAGTTCCCTGCCGTGACGGTGTCTGTCGCACTCCACTGCCCCGGGAGCTGACTGTGTGCCAACAAAGGAAGGATGACAAAGAACGAGCACACACATGCAGAAATCCCGCAGCGGTGCGATGGTCTCATTGCAGAATGGCGCTTAGTCGACATCATGTGCGGGTCTCCCATCGAGATGTCTGGCGCATGCGCTCGGCTGTTTCCGTCACTGCGAGCGTCGTCGTGTGCCTGCAACTACGGCTCTGTGAGCTGTTTCCGAAGTTTTACAAGAGCCCGAACGTCGCCCAGGAGAGTTGCCGCTTTCATGAGATCTTCACGGCCTTCCCTGCGCTCACCGATTTCCATCCGCACGGCTCCGCGGCTGCTATAGACTTCCGCTGCGTCTGGCGCCAGCTCAATCGCCTTTGAATAGTCTTCTATGGCCCCTCGACGATCCTTCATGCCATGCTTTGCATTCCCGCGGCAGAAGTAGGCCTCGGCGTCATGTGGCGATAACTCGATCGCTTTGGAATATTCCCCCACAGCCCCCTGATAGTCTTTCAAGTCGTACTTCGCACTCCCCCGGCTGAAGTAGGCTGAAGGGAAGTCCGGTGAAAGGGCGATGGCGTAGGTATAGTCTCCGATGGCTCCTTCGAAATCGTTCAACTGGTGCTTTGCGCGGCCCCGGTTGTAATATGCAGGGAAGAGGTCCGGCTGAAGTTCCAGTGCCCGGTTGAAGTCAGCGATTGCACCCGTGAAGTCCTGCATCTGGATCTTCGCGCTGCCTCGGTTGTAGAAGGGAGCCGGATAGGCAGGATTCAGCCCGATCGCTTTCGTGAAGTATGCAATAGCTCCCGGGAAGTCCTTTTGCTCATGCTTGGTTTGGCCGGCACGATTCAGATCTTCTGATGTCTGTGTTCCGAAGATTCCGGAGAGGAATGCAAAGCCCTTTCCACGGAAGAATGATTTCACTTCGCGGACTTCTTCACCGGTTCAAGGGCCTCCGTATAGCGGTCGCGCAGCACATTCTCGTGGTGGCGCGCATGGCCCACCATGATGAATGCAAGAGCGCGTACGGAAACCGGCTTGGTGCTTGCCGTGACGAGCCGCGCCCATTCCTTATCGTCCAACCCGCGGAGGAACGCGAGGTTTCCCTGCCGGACTGTCCGGAATTCGGCCATCAGTTCGCTCAGCGGCCGTGCATCGTAATGTGATTGCCTGACATAATCGTTCTCGTCAAAGCCCGGGAGCGGGGCTTGCTCTGCCCTGCTGAAGCAAAACGCACGAAACCCGAACACCCGCTCCGCATCAATGAGGTGGCCGATCACTTCGCGGATCCCCCACTTTCCCTCTGCATACCGATAGCTCTCGAGGCCGGGCTTGACCCGCGATACGACTTGCGCCAGCTCGTCGGGTTGGGCCGCCAGAGCAGCCAGAATGTCGCTTTCGACAACTAATGCGATGTACCGCCCGTAGTACTCAGCGTATTCATGGTCACCCGGTTTCTGTGTCATTGGTCCAGCTCTCCTTCCATGTTTGGAACAGTCATCGATTGTGCCGGCCACTCCCCCCGCGCGTCCGTGGAAACATCCGGATTACTGCATACCGGTTCACCTACCGCGCTCCAATCTCCTCCAGTGACTCCTGCAGCCGCACAAGAAACGCGCGATCATTCTCAACATACCATGCCCGCGCCCTTTCGCCCATCTCCTTCCGCTGTTCCTGACTCATGCCAAGAATCCGCATGACGGCATCTTCCAGCTTCCCGGGGTCAACGTAGTAGTTCATTCCCATTCCCCGCGCACGTGTCTGGTGGTACCCGGCGAGCACCCCCCGATCGGGAGAGACAAGCTCGTTCATCGGGGGACCGTCCGTCGTCAGGACCAGCGCGCCGGTGCTCATGGCTTCGACAAGATAGTGACCGAATCCTTCAGCCTCCGAGGGACAAAGATGAACACCCGAGGAGTTCTGAATCCCCCGCATCACCGCGTCGTCGACAAATGACGTCACTGTCCCGATGTTCGATGCGCCCCTTGCCCGCATCCTGGGTTCGTAGGAAAACAATGTCAGGTGCGGCCATTCGGGATGCCTCAACCAGACATCGTTTATCGTCGCGGTCCCTTTCTGCAGACTCGACCCCGCAACGTGAATAAACCTGTTGTAGTCTTTCGGCACCGAGGCATCCCCTCTGTCCGGGCTCGTGAACCCGATATACCGGACCGCACACCCGATGTCACGGAAAAGCCCCTCGGCATAGCGGGTTTTGCACAAGATCACATCCATCGCCGGGATCTTGGCCCTGAGACCTTCGAACACCCATTCCTGATGGGGAACAAGAACATTTACCCTTGCGAGTGAACACCATCTCTCGACGATGTCCTCGACGAAAATATTGATGTCAAACGGCGGACGGAAGGAGAGATGGCTGCCGAGTTTCCGCATGGCGCGAACTGCCCTGTTGTGCATCTGCGGATCGAACACCGTCACGGCAAAGCGAATGCCCGCACATCTCAACGCCCGCCGAAAGACCGTCAGGTCCTTGCGCAAACCGGCGGTGTGGGCATGAATCAACAGATTGACCCGCAGTCCTCCCCCACCCAGATTCATGCTTTGCCCGATCGTGTGAACTGTGGCAACACGTCGAACAAATGTGCCACTGTGCGAATACCGCCAAAGAAATTCGGCAGGTGCAGGAACTCGTCAGGACCGTGCGCATTCTCATCGGGGAGGCCGAAACCCAACAGCACAGTGTCGATCTTCAGGATCTTCTTGAACTGCACGACGATGGGAATCGAACCGCCTTCCCTTTGATAGAGCGGTTTCTTCCCGAAACCGCGCTCCAGCGCCTCGATTGCCGCACGAACCCCCGCACTTTCGATAGGCGTTATCGCCGGTTCGCCGCCATGGAGCGACCGGATACTCAGCTGCACCCCTTTGGGAGCGATCTTCTTGATATGCCGCTCGAACAGGCGAGCAGCCTTCGCAGAGGATTGATCCGGGACCAGACGCATCGAGATCTTGGCGGACGCCCGCGAGGGAAGAACGGTCTTCGCGCCCTCACCCGTGAAGCCCCCCCATATGCCATTGCATTCGAGAGTCGGACGCGCCCACAACCGTTCCAAAGTCGTGAATCCCTGTTCCCCGTACAGGGCGCCCACGCCAAGGTCCCGAGCGTACTTCCTGTCGCTCCAGGGAAGTTTCTTGTAAGCCGCCCTCTCTTTGGCCGAGAGTTTGCGCACATCATCATAGAATCCCGGAATCGTCACGCGACCTTTGGTGTCGTGCAATTTGGCAATCATCTCCGACAGGGCCTGGATGGGATTGAGGACCGATCCGCCGTACGAACCGGAATGGAGATCCCGATTCGGGCCGACCAGCTCGATTTGCATATAGGCAAGACCCCGGAGGCCATAGCAGATCGACGGAACACCCTTTGCAAACATTGACGAATCCGAAATCACCACGAGATCGGCCTTGAGCATGTCGGCATGTTCGCGGACAAACTCCTCCAGGTGTTCGCTGCCTATTTCCTCTTCCCCCTCGATCAAAAACTTCACATTGACCGGCAATGCCCCCTTTGTTTTCAAAAACGCTTCCACAGCCTTTAGATGGATGAACGTCTGTCCCTTGTCGTCCGACGCACCCCGCGCGTAGAGGTTGTCCTCCCGCACGGTGGCCTCGAAGGGCGGAGATGTCCACTTGTCCAGCGGTTCGGCGGGTTGCACGTCGTAGTGGCCGTATACCAGCACCGTCGGAGCCCCGGGCGCCGCGAGCCAGTCTCCATACACAACCGGATGCCCTTGCGTGGGCATAATCTGGACATTCTGCACACCGATCCACCGCATATGGTCTGCAAGCCATTCCGCACAGCGGCCGATATCCTGAACCCGCTCGGCGTCCGTGCTCACGCTGGGAATGGCGAGGAGCGCCCCCAGCTCTTTGAGATATCGGTCAGTATTGGCATCAATGTATGAAAGGACTGATTTCATAAGGGGCATTCCTTTAGGTTATTGAGCAAGATAGTATTCCGGGTAGGCACATTCAAGCGGAATCGGGCGGGAGAGCACGGAGCAGGGACATCCCGGGTTGCCGACAACAGCCGGAGAGCGCACCACTCCTTTTAGGTGAAAAATCACTACATTCACCCCACATACGCACACACTGGAGGTGAGGATATGCTCCGGAATATCAATGGGGCGTGGATCAATGTGCTGGAGAACGGCAATCCCAAGGCTCTGCCCGTGGTGTTTGTCCATGGCTTCCCGTTCAGCCATGTCATGTGGCACCACCAACTCCCCGTCGTGGCTTCGGCATTTCGCGCCATCGCCTACGATGTCCGCGGTCTGGGGGAAAGCAGTGTCGGCGACGGACAATACACCATCGAGGGACACGTCGACGATCTGATCGCCCTGATGGACGACCTGGAGATCGCCCGTGCAGTGATTGTCGGTCTCTCCATGGGGGGCTACATCGCCTTGCGTGCGCTCGAACGAAATCTCGCTCGATTCTGCGGAGCGATGCTGTGTGACACCCGGAGTGAAGCGGATTCCAACGAGGGGCGGCTCGGGCGTGCCAAGGCGGTTGCCGAAGTCAAGCGCGGGGGTTCGACGGCGTTTGCCGACGACTTCGTGAAAAAGATCTTCGCGGCCGTTTCCCAGACACGCGTCCCCGAGGAGATCTCGCTGATCCATGGGATCATCAGCCGCACACCACCCATCGCCATCGCGGGCACACTTCTCGCTCTCGCTGCCCGCACCGACACGACCCCATCCCTGGGCAAGTTTACGATTCCGACGTTGATTCTCGTCGGCGACCAGGACATCACCACGCCGCCGGAGGCATCCCGGTCAATGCATCAGAGAATCCCGGGATCAATGCTGCAGATCATACCGGATGCGGCGCATATGAGTCCGCTCGAGAATCCCGAGGCGGTGAATACGGCGATGATGACCTTTCTCCGCACCCTCAGGATCCCGTGATCTTTCCGCCGCCGGCGGTTCTCTGCGTCGTCTACAGCAATCACGACCCCCGTGACGGGCGGGTTGTTGTCTAGAAAAGTGTGTAGATAAATGGCGCCAGGGCAGATCCTTGCGTGAGTACGATGAGCAGCCCGAGCAGCAGGAGGACCAGGACGATGGGTCCGAGCCACCACTTCTTCCGCACCTTCATGAAGGCCCAGAGTTCGGCGAGAATTGAGAGCTTCGAGGATGAGTGTTTTTTCATGGTGTCAGATCAGAACAGATGTTCATAGGATTGTTTGTCCGCCGCCTTCGGATCCCGCCGCACCCAGTAACTCGCAGCCTCGCGGTTCAACTGCCGACCCAGCACATCTTTCTTGAAGAGACGCATCGCCGCGCCCACCGGCGTGAGGATGAGCAGATAGAAAAGCGTCAGGAGAACGCGCGTGTTGACCCAGCCGAGAAGGGCCGCGAAGCGCATCCAGATGCGATAGACGGGCCGCAGCACGATGGGGAGCAGCACGCCCGTCACGAGAAACACTCCGGCGATTTCCCACATGACGGCGTAACCGTTCCGGCCCCTCCAGGCCAGGTAGGCGCCGGCTGCACCTGCGATCGCGGCAATGAGGATTCCGAATTTCCGCACCTCGCTGTTGGAAGCTCCCTGCTGATCATCAATCAAGGGCAAATTCCTTTCTCCAATCCCCCACCTCCGGCAACGCCGGCTGGTCGTTCTTGTCCAGGAGAAAATTCCCGATCACAAGGTAATCCATTTCTGTGCGCATGAAGCACCGGTACGCCTCTTCCGGTCTGCAGACAATGGGCTCACCCCGGACATTGAACGAGGTATTGATAATCACGGAGCATCCGGTTTTCTCCTCAAAAGCGCTGATAACTTCATGGTACAACGGATGATCCTCCCGTGCAACGGTCTGGATGCGCGCGGAGTAGTCCACGTGCGTCACCGCCGGAATCGTGGAGCGCGGCACAAGCAACTTGTCGATCCCGAACAGTTGTTCTTCCTGCGGAGTCATCCGGATGTGCAATGCGGGCTGGACGGGCGCGACGAGCAGCATATACGGACTCACATGCTCGATGGCGAAATACTTCGAAGTCTTCTCCGCAAGAACCGATGGGGCAAACGGGCGGAACGATTCCCGGAACTTAATCTTCCGGTTCATGACCGATTGCATTGTCCGCGAACGGGCATCGCCGATGATGCTCCGGGCACCCAGCGCGCGCGGGCCGAATTCCATGCGCCCCTGAAACCACCCGATCACCTTCTCTCCGGCAAGCAGATCCGCCGCCAGCGGGGGAAGCGCCGGCCGTTCGACCTGCCGGTACACCGCGTGAAATCCGTCAAGCGTTGCTTTGATTTCTTCATCACTGAACGCGGGTCCGAGGAGCGACCCCTGCTGCGCATCCTTCACGCCATCTGCCGAACGGGGATTGTCAAAATAGGTATACCAGGCGAAAAGGGCGGCACCAAGAGCTCCGCCGGCATCACCCGCAGCAGGCTGAATCCACAGGTCCGCAAAGGGTCCTTCACGCAACACCCTCCCGTTGCCCACACAGTTCAGAGCGACACCCCCCGCCAGCACCAGATTCCGTTCCCCGGTCTCCCGGTGGACGTGCCGCGCCATGCGCAGCATGATCTCTTCGGTTACCTCCTGGAGCGAACGGGCAAGATCCATTTCCCGCTGTGTCAGTGGTGATTCCGGACGCCGGGGGGGACCTCCGAACAGTGCGTCGAATCTCGGGCCCGTCATTGTCAGCCCGGCGCAGTAGTCGAAATACTCCATGTTCATCCTGAACGATCCATCCGCCTTCAGATCGATGAGATGATCGTAGATCGTCCGGACATATTTCGGCTCGCCGTACGGGGCCAGCCCCATCA
>PMCM01000207.1 GCA_003154155.1 Ignavibacteriota bacterium
GAGCCCGGCGGCGGCGGCTACGTGGCGCAGCGGATGTTTTCCGCCAAGGACGAAAAGAACTCACTGCTCGCTACGTTGTGGTTCAACGTGGCGCATTATGGCCTGCGGCCCTGGCCATGGATTCTGACCGCGCTGGTGGCGGTGGTGATCTTCCCGCGGCTGACCGAAAAGCCGGGCGGGGGCTATGAAATCCTGAACCCGAAGCCGGGCCTGGCCCTGGTCCGCGACGCCGGGGACCACAAGATTCTGGCGGAGGAGTCGGCCGAGGGCTACAAGATTTTCCGCCAGGACGGCAACGCCGCGCCGAAATTCATCCGCACCATGGTCAGCCCGCGCGAGAGCTACGTGGTGTTGATGATGACCTTCCTGCCCAGCGGCCTCGTCGGCCTGATGATCGCGGCCATGGCCGCGGCGTTCATGTCCACCATTTCCACCCACATCAACTGGGGCGGGTCGTACGTGGTCAAGGATTTCTATCAGCGGTTCGTGAAGCCCGATGCCCCGGAAAAACATTACATCCACGTCTCATGGGTGGTTTCATGTTTTGTCGTCGGGTGTGGAGTAATGGTTGGCGCGATCATGAAAACCCAGACCAGTGGCTGGGAGCTTTTATTGAACATCGGCGCCGGCACCGGGCTGGTGCTGATCCTGCGCTGGTTCTGGTGGCGGGTAAACGCATGGTGCGAGGTCGTCGCGATGCTGAGCTCGTTCCTGATCTCGATCGCGTTCCTCGTCCTGGCGAAGAACGGCGTGCACTTCAGCACCCACGCCGCGCTGCTGATGACGATCGCCTTCACGACGGTCTGCTGGGTGGTCACGGCGTATGTCGGCCCGGAGACCGACCGGGCCGTGCTCATCGCGTTCTACCAGAAGGTGCGGCCGTTCGGGCCCGGCTGGACGGCCGTGCGCCAGGAGGCGACGCCCGTCGACGGGTGGGGCGCGAAGACCGCCGGCGAGCACATCCCGCTGGCGCTGCTGGGCTGGGTGTGCGGCTGCACCATGATCTGGTCGTCGCTGTTCACCGTCGGCAATTTTCTCTATGGACGCACCGTCTATGCCGTGAGTCTACTCTTTGTATGCCTCGTGAGCGGCGGAGTTCTGATATCGATTATCAACAAATTGTGGTCCGCGCCGAGCGAAGCGATCGCCCCCGGAAATGGACCCGGAGCATGAACCCAACACTGCGCAGATGGCTGTACTGCCTGGGAATATCTTGCCTGACGGTCGCGACGGTCACTCCGGCCAGAGGCCAGCCGACACTCCGTGAGAAACTCGGGCAGATGGTCATGGTCACCGTCACGGGGGATTCGCTCGAATCGTCGTCCCCGTCAATGGATACGCTAAAAAGCGATCTGTCGCGTGGACTGGTGGGGGGATTGGTGATGTTTACGTGGAGCAACAATTTGAAAAGCCCGGGCCAGATCGCCCACCTTACGTCGCAGATCCAACACCGGTCGGCGGTGCCGTTACTGCTGGCGATTGATGAAGAAGGAGGAAAGGTCGCGCGTTTGGGAACGGCAAACGGATTCGCAGCAACCCCTTCTGCGTACCAGATGGGCACCGTGGTGAACAGCGAAGGATACACCAGGAGCGTCGCGAGTCAGATGGCGTCCTGGTTCGTGCAAACCGGTCTGAATATCAATTTCGCACCCGTCGTAGATCTGAACGTGAACCCTTCCAGCCCGGCGATCGGAGCGCTCGGAAGGAGTTTTTCCGCAAATGCTGACAGCGTGGTGCTGAACGCAGGGTGGTTTATCGACGAGTTCCATAAACGGAATATTTGCACCACGCTGAAGCACTTTCCCGGACATGGCAGTGCAACCGCCGATTCCCACCTGGGGTTTACCGATGTGACCACGAGCTGGACCGCGGCGGAGCTTATCCCGTATAGCCGGCTCCTCGAACGCGGCTCGGTCGATGCGGTGATGACGGCGCATGTCTTCAACGCCCATCTGGATTCGCTCTACCCAGCGACCCTCTCCTTTGCCACCATTACCGGGATTCTCCGAAATCAGCTGGGATATGCCGGCGTAGTCTTCAGCGACGAGATGAGCATGAAGGCGATTACCGACAAGTACGGTCTGGATGCAGCGATGGAGCTCGCGGTGTCTGCAGGGGTGGATATGCTTGTCTACAGCAGGAACCTGGACAGTACGGGCCATTCGCTCGCCGCGCATGTTGTGGATGTTCTGGAGGAGGGCGTGCGTGCGGGACGTATCCCCGTAGCGAGGATCACCGCCTCGTATGAACGGATTGCAGCGCTCAAGAACCGGCTTGTCACAGGGGCAACCGCCCGCATGATTCCCGAAGCCAGCGACAGGCCATTCCTCGTGAACTTTCCCAATCCGTTCAACCCGACCACGACGATCGGCTTCGGCGTACCCGGCAGCGGCTGGACTCTCGTGGATCTGACCGTCTACGATCTTCTCGGACGAGCGGTTGCGGTGCTCATGCACGGGTCCATGAGCGCCGGAAAGTATACCCTCCCATTTGATGCCAGTGGCATGGCAAGCGGAATGTATCTGTGCCGGCTCACCGTCGGCCGTGCCACCGCGGTGCACAGGATCATGCTGGTACGATAACAACGGAGGAGAAAGGATGAATCGGATCGTGCGCGGTCTTCTCGTTCTTTGCGTCGCGGTTGCGTCCGTCTCTGCGCAACACAAGACGGTCATGATCCGCTGTGACGACATCGGTATGTGTCACACGGTGAACATGGCGGTGGTACAGGTGATGGAGTCCGGACTCCCGTTTTCGGCGTCAGTGATGTTCGCGTGCCCGTGGTATCAGGAGGCCGTGGCACTGCTTCGCAATCATCCGGAAGTCTCGGTGGGAGTGCATCTGACGTTGAATGCGGAATGGAAGAATTACCGCTGGGGCCCCGTCGCAGGTGCCAGGGCGGTTCCGTCTCTCGTCGACAGTGCCGGATACTTCCTGCCATCCCGGGCACTGTTGTTCGCGCAGAATCCTAAAGTGGACGAAGTGGAACTGGAACTCCGGGCACAGATTGAGCGGGCGATGCGCTCGGGGCTGCATATCGACTACCTCGACTACCACATGGGCGCGGCGATGAATACGCCGGAGCTGCGGAGCCTCGTCGAGCGCCTTGCCGGCGAATACCACCTGGGCATCTCCCGCTACTTTCACGAGGAAGATGTTGAAGGGTATTATGATAAGCCCCCGGACGAGAAAGCCGGCAAGCTCCTGGACCTCGCGGCGCATGTGAAAGGCGGAGCACCGCAGCTGTTTGTCTTCCATATCGGCATGCAAACGCCCGAGATGAACGCGCTGATAGATCAGAACGATTTTGGTTTGAAGGAGATGAGCCGCCATCGGGAAGCTGAATTGCGCGCACTTCTGTCGCCGGGGTTCCGGCGAGCGCTGGACGATCAGCACGTGGAGTTCATGACCTACCGCCGGCTGATTGACCGGGAAGGCCTCGGCGCCATGAAACGTCCGCAATAGCTGGAAGCCGAGGGAGCCCCGCGTGTCGACGCCGCACCGCCGCTGACTCCCGTCTTAAGCGGCGGTCCTCTTCGTACGCACCTGCTCTTCAACAATGCGCCGGTAGTCGGCGAACAACCGGTCGAACACCCCTTCCCACGTCTGCGTCCGGGCATAGGCCCGGGCAGCTCTCCCCATCCGTGCGAGCCGCGGTGCATCATCAAGCAGGAGTGCGATGTGCCGGACAATATCGTCGGGGTCGCGCGGAGTTGTCACATAACCGTTGATGCCGCTCTGGATGCTCCCGCCCGCCCCGCCCTCTGCAGCGCACACAGGCACAAGACCCGACGCCATGGCTTCCAGCACAACGTTCCCGAATGTTTCCGTCGTCGAGGGAAAGACGAAGATGTCACCTGAGGCATAGGCTACGGAAAGGTCGTGGCCGGAAAGGCTTCCGAGGAACCGGGCCTCGGGCATGGATGCCTCCAGCTCGCTGCGAACAGGCCCGTCGCCGGCAATCGCCAGAGTCCAGTCCGAGCGTCGCTCACGCAAGACCCGATAGGTGTCGATCAGGGTGCGCAGATCCTTTTCCCAGACCAGTCGGCCTGCATACAGCAGGATTCGCCTCCCATCAGGGGCGAGAGCACGACGCAAGCGTGCGGAGTGGTGGCGCGGAGTAAAGATGCGGGCATCCACGCCATGGGGAAGGAAGGTCAGGTGCTCCAGGCCGCGCGAGGCGAGCTCGTGCAGAATCGGCACAGACGGCACGTAGACGCGCCGGCAAGAGTGGTATAGTGAGCGGAGATAGTTCCATCCGAAGACTTCGAGTGCTCGTACGTTGTAATATTTCGCATAGCTGGCGAAGTGCGTGTGATATGTTGCCACAACCGGCACACCATGCCGTCGCCCCCAGTGCACGGCAGCGCAGCCGAGAGGGCAGGGGCTGTGTATATGGAGGAGATCCGGTGAGAAATCGGCCAGTGCGGTTTCAAATGCACGATAGCCGGGAAGCGCGATGCGGTAATCAGGGTACCAGGGAAAGGCCATCGAGGGGACGCACCGCATTTCCGCCGGTGCATTCTCCGGGGCAGGGATCACCGGCGAAAAGAACATGCTCTCAATTCCCTCGGCGCTCAATGCATCGATGGTCCGGTACAGAACGCGTGTGACGCCATCCTGACCTCGCCTCATCGTTCCCGAGAAATAGGCCACTCGCAAGGGCCTTCCGCTCGTGGGCGCTTGGTCTTTCTGTGCATGGCTCATGGTGTCTCCCGAAGTTGGACGAACCGGGCCGCGCCCGCTTCAATAGTACGCGTGTCGGTCTACCTCTGTTGACGTTTGACAGGGTGGAAGGTTTCGCCGCTAGCGGTGGAATGAATTGAGGCGCGCAAAGTGACGATTACACGCTATAAATGGCGTAGAATTGTTCCCCGGAATAGAGGGACCAGAATTAAGAAAATTCCATGAGGTTGCGATTTTTCTTGCTTCTTCTTTTTCGAATTCGTAAGGTTGAAAGTCAACGATCAGTGCACCGTTGTTGGCCTTTTGGAGTTCCATCAGTTTGGAACTAAGTTTGCTGCAGCTGGTCACAGCCGAAGCATAACAAAATGGATCGCAGCTATGGTGATGGATCGGCCGTGGTTGCGATTTTCGTTAAAAGGCACCTTGCGGGAGTCGA
>PMCM01000173.1:0-4212 GCA_003154155.1 Ignavibacteriota bacterium
CTGGATCGGGGTATACTCCGACACGGTCAGTGCGATTGAGCTCTGTGCTTTTGCACGGATGAAGTTTTCTTCAATCCAGCGGTAGCGCCCGTCTCTCCCGCCGTCCGCCTCCGACACGTTCTGCAGAATCCAGGGCGCGTACGGGGGATCGATGGACCATGATATACTGACGTTCATCCCCATCTTGATACCGTCTTTTGTCGGCACCCAGATGGCATCCGGTCCCTGATGTTGTCCTTCTTCCTGCTTACTCGAGAAGGTATACACCCATACGGTACGGTCCATTCGTTCCAGGTGATTCCAGGGAGGGACAATATGCCAGCCCGTCACGAGCACGTCGGGGCTGATGCCGGCGGGAGTCACCACCACGGCGACTTCCTGGGCACCTACCTGGACCAGAAACGTTCCCAGGAGAATCGAAATAACGCCGACGAGCAGGAGCGGGTATTTCACGTTGTAACGCACCTGCGGGACGACTTCGCCGGATGCCTCATGATGTTCCCGCGCGGCAAGATTCTGGTAGAATTCACGAACAAAGAGGGCAATGGATCCGCCAATGCCAATAAGGCCAATGAATACAAGAAGCGACGTCATGTGGTTCTCCGGGGGGGTGGTTGAAAGTGGCTATGATAGTAATGTACGCCAGACGGAATGCAAAGACAAGTTCATGGTGGTCACCAAGTCAATCCGATCAAGATCGGCAAGACGGTTTCTGACATGGTGACGAGCGATACGGACGCCGAGGAAGGGGCGATACGTGACGACAACTTTCTCCCCGTTGTCGAGGGTTTCTGTTTCAATGCCCGGTTACCAGATTCCTCGTTGCCGAACCTTTTCCGTCCGTCCCCTGTTTGCACTATACGGAACGGAGCGTTACGTCCGGACCTGTTCTTCCATGAGTTCGTGGTTCCCTAGAACGGGCTGTGGGTTTTCCCGAAGGAGATTTCGTGCACGTCGGACTCAGCCGTTCTGCATATCGTTGCACCCGATCCAGGCATGTAGAAGCACGGCATGTCCGCTGTCGCGCGGGTCAATCACGCTCGCCGCATTCTGCCGCCATTCTTTATTACCACCCGCCTTCAGCTGTTACTCCTTAGACTACTGAGCCAGTTCCCACATCTACAGTTATCAATAACCACACACCTTACGGAGGCTGTATGAATGAAAAAGAGATGTTTCTCTCATCCTGGGAGCGGGAATTCGGGACGACGATGAAGGTCCTGAAAAACCTGCCGGCGAACAAACTCGAGTTCAAACCCCCGGGTGAGAAGACCCGCACGGCGAAACAGCTGGCGGAGGTCTTTGTGGGAGAACTCAAGCTGGTCGATATGGCGGTGAAAGGCAAAGCCGACTTCAGCGGTGCGATGCCGACATTCAAAACGTACCCCGAAATCCTCCAGGCGCTGGAATCCACACAAAAGGCCATGGCACAGAAAGTCAAGGGGATGTCGGACGCCGACTTTAATTCTGCTATGGCGATGCCCGTCGGACCGGGCAAGATGGGCGAGATGCGCCGGGCCGACGTGCTCTGGATGGTACTGATGGACAGCGTCCATCACCGCGGACAGTTTACGATCTACCTGCGCATGGTCGGTGCGAAGGTCCCTTCGATCTACGGTCCGTCGGGAGATGAACCCTGGATGTAGAGAGGAAGACGACTCACTCAGGTGTTCCCAGCGCAGAGTTCAAGAGCCGTGGCCACAAGGTAACCAGCAGTGCGCCTCTTTGTTCTGAGGGTCGGTAACGAGCGAAGGACCTGCCATGACAGGCAGGTCCTTCGTTTCGCAACGGACAGAGGAGCTTCTTTCGTCATCCCCGGCAACTCACGCCGGGAACGCCCGTCGCCGGTGCTTCATTTCCTGCATCCCCTCCAGCACTTCCTCGCGAGGAAGGTTGCCCGCGGCAAGCGCGTCCGGTGATTTTGCGAGTAACCGTTCGTAGAAGGCAATGCCTTCGCCGGTGAAGTCCGGTTTGCTTTCCAGACGGGCGAACAGGGCGTTCTCCGCCCTGTCGTATCTGCCCCGCAACTCGTCGCAGGCCAACAGCCGTTCCAGAACATCGGGCGGCAGCGGACGTCCGCGAAACGACTCGCAAATCTCGTCGATCAATTCGTCATGCCGCGGCTCCACCGCCTCACCCCCCTGCAGATATGTCTCCAGCAAGAGGTTCAGCGACTTGATCTGCGACTCATCCGCACCCTCGGGATCCGACATGAGCCGAAGGATGTCGGCTTCTTCATGCAGCAGTACGGCAAGTACATACGACTTCGGGATCGCAACGGACTGGTCCCCCCCGAACAACTGCATGAGTTGTCCGGCGGTGAGCTGGCGGACCATGGTGCGGTTGATCCCCAGCAGGGTCCGGCCGGTCGTTTCGATCTCCAGCAGCGCGCTGGGGTATTCCTTCTTGCTCTTGAAGTCGAGGATGCGGACCATCATGGCAACCATCATGTTGATCATCCGCATGATATAATCTTGTTCAAGGGTCGGCATGTGGCCTCACCGTGACATGGCCCGGGCTTTGTCGAGGATGCCCGGCCGTGCCGCTTCCATGATGTCCTGGATGTCTTCCAGGCGCATCGTGCGCTGTTCAAACGACCGCTTGTTCAGGGCACCCAGGAAGCGTCCTTCGAACTCGTTGAAGTATGAACCGTAGATGTGATAGCTGTCGGCCATATGGCAATAGCGGCCGATGACGACAGACGTTCCGCGTTTCTCCGATACTTCCTTCGCGATTTTCTGCTGAAGCCGGACCAGGGCAAAGATATTCATGAACGCCGCCTTGTAGGCGTCATTGGAACGAAAGCGCACGTTCATGCTCAGCACAGGCCGACCCTCTTCCTCCGTGATCCGGCACCAGATGCTCTGCAGGCAGGGGGGATCGTAGCAATCGTTGTCTTCCCATACCTTCCAGGTGATCGACTGCGCCCGGCGCGTGTACGGGGTTTCCGCCAGCTTCGCGACCATGGTGGCGATTTGATCGGCAGGGGGTGAGCCGGGAGCCGTATATCCGAAGAGCCGCTGATGATAGGTGTATTCCCATCGCGTGTCTTCGGGATCGTCGGGCTTCCGCACAAGATGATCCTTGATCCCCTCACACACCTCCATCGAATACTCCTCCAGGTCCTCGGGCCCGCCGGGAAAATCCTTATGGATCATTGGCTCTTTTAGCGGATCCTCGATCGTGATCATCATCGTTGCATCGATGCTGGGGGGGTCTTCCGGTTTGTCGTACTGTGTCTTGATGCGGCATCCGTGCTTGTAGAGCTCGATCAGCGAATTCTCCCACGCTCGAGCGATACAGTCTCCTGATACGTGTAAAACGGGAATCCCGGGCATTGTGATCCCTCTTGGTCTGATGAAGGTGGTGTCCTGTATTCGTCCAGACGCGGCGCGCTGGGGACCCCTGGTCCGGCACATGATGCCTGCACAGCTGCATTTTCTTCAGACATTGGTGGTTTCCAGGAGGGCAGAACAAGGTAAAACAAGTCCGCAAGAAACGCAAAAAAACGAACACACATTCCACCTTCCCGATTAAACCCGTCTTCAATTCGTGCATCTAACGGTAAAGATTCCTACAACTGGCTGGAGGGATGGAACGATGAAGAGGAACGTCGGTTGTCTCCCGCTTCTGGCGGTTTTCGCTTCGTATTCGGCCGCCGCCCACACGGATTACCTGCAATACGTTTCCCCGTTGCCCGGTTCACATCTTGTAACCTGTCAGACCACCATCGCAATCCGAACCGGCAATCAGCTCAATCCCCTTCCGGAGGATACACGCGGATTGGTCGGTCTGACTGGTACCATGAGCGGGCCGCACACTTCGCACCTGGTACTTTCGGACGAGGGTAGAACCCTTATCGCCCGGCCAGATCAGCCCTTCGCCCCAGGAGAGGAAGTCTCCGTTGCGATTTCCGGGAATGTGATGGAAAAGAACGGTTCGCCGGTCGGTCCGTACGGATATTCTTTCTTTACCCGTCCGGCAGTGGAGATGCCTCTCAGGTCGCCCCTGGAGGATCTGGGAGCCAATGAGTTCAGTTCCGTTGCAGGTAACGCGCACCGCGACGGCCTGCCAAAACCGGTTGGCATGCTCCCACCCGACTTCCCTCCCTTGAAGATTACGATGGGGAATAGCCTTCCGAACGTGGAGATCTACGTTAGCAATCTCACATTCGATACGTCTATCGTCAATTCCCCGTATCTCTTGATCAGC
>PMCM01000173.1:4220-23372 GCA_003154155.1 Ignavibacteriota bacterium
GTCGATACGATCAGATGCGGGAACGGCTATGCCACCGACCCGCACGATTTGCGTATGTTGCCGGATGGGCACGCGATACTGTTCAGCTACGATCCTGAGACCGTCGACATGAGCCAGTATGTATCCGGAGGCAAGGTGAACGCGACGGTGCTCGGGTTGATCGTCCAGGAGCTCGACCGTGGCCACAATGTGGTTTTTCAATGGAGGAGTTGGGACCACCTGTCGATCACCGACGCGGAGGGGGTGGATTTCACAAGCCAGACAGTCGATTATGTTCACGGGAACGCCATCGAAGTGGACACCGACGGCAACTTGTTGATCTCCTCACGGCACATGTCGGAGATCATCAAGATCAACAGGCAGACCGGAGATATCATCTGGCGCTGGGGCGGGAACAACAACGAGTTTCAGAGTGTAGGGGATTACACCCGCTTTTCCTACCAGCATGCGGTGCGCAGGCTCCCGAACGGGCATATCCTTATGTTCGATAACGGGAACATGCGTCCCGAACATTTTTCTCGGGTTGTTGAGTACAGCCTTGACGAACAGAACAAGGTCGCCACGTTTGTGTGGGAATATCGCCACACGCCCGACGTCTATGGCTATGCGATGGGTTATGCCGATCGCCGTGACGACGGGACGACGCTGATCGGCTGGGGCGCTACGAACCCTTCGGTGACGATTGTCGATCAAGGAAAAACCGCGCTGTTTGAGATGTCATTTTCGACGGGTGTGTACAGCTACCGTGCGTACGCGTTTCCACCCCTTCCGGGGTCAACGCTTGCCGTCGGGATCGGCACGGCGCCGCAGGAGCTGGCGCTCATGCAGAACTACCCCAATCCGTTCAACCCGGCCACCACGATCATCTATCAGCTGCCCGCGACGTCCAGAGTGGAGCTGAAGGTCTTTGACATTCTCGGCAGAGACGTCGCAACGCTGGTCAATGGGGAGCAGGCAGCCGGAGGCCATTCAGTCCGCTGGGATGCCGGCGGCTATCCCAGCGGGGTGTACTTCTACCGGCTGACGACGGATGCAACGCATAACATTGGAAAGATGATCCTGCAGAAATAGAGACACACTAGTACGTCAGCCCGGTGCCGTTCATGGAATAGGGAGGCGTTGGGACGAGCACGATGCCCCTTGTCTCTTCATGATCGAGGCCAAGGGGCATGCGTGGCGCGCTGTACTGTGCTTCATCTTCGGCCTTGCTGGTGCATCTACACTGCCAATGTCTCCAGCCCGAGAACCTTCTGCAGGTCGAGCAGGATCAGCAGCCGGTCTTCCAGCTTACCCACTGCCGTGATATATTCCTCGTGCACGCCTCCGGCGATCGACGGGGGGGGTTCCGTCACGCTTTTCGGGATCCGCAACACCTCCTGCACGGCATCCACCACGAACCCCACCACCTGCTTGCTCAGCTCCACCACCACGATCCGTGTATTCTTGTCATGCGGCTTGCGTTCCATCCCGAACCGGCGCCGCAGGTCGATAATCGGAATCACCTTCCCCCGCAGGTTGATCACCCCGTCCACATATTCCGGCGCGTTCGGCACACGGGTCACTTCCAGCATCCGGTTGATCTCCTGCACCTGCAGGATATCCACGCCGAACTCCTCATCCCCGATGTTGAAGCTCACCAGCTGCAGCAGCTCTTCGCCCGTGCCGTTGCCCCGCTGATGCACATCGATCTCCGCAATTGCCTGTCTGCTTTCTGACATGTCACCTCTCCTCATAGTCTGCTGTTGTTGGGACAGCCCGCTCACCCACCACCCGCCCGGTGTATGTGCCGGACGGGCGAATGTGTGACGTCTCCCCTATGCCCCGATCAGGCTGCCGTTGGCTTTCACCGCCACCGTCGAACGGCCCTGGTGGTCCTTTGGCTTCCCGGACACCGGCCTGTCGCCGGCGTCCACCGTGAACTGCCCGGTCAGACGCTGCAGGTTCTCCGTCAAGCGGTTCAGGTCTTCCGCCGCGCGTGCAATCTGCTGCGTCCCCTGCGCCGTCTCGCCGGTCACCTTCGAGATCCCTTCCACGTTCTTGGAGATCTGTTCGCTCGCGCTCGACTGCTGTTCGCTCGCAGCCGCGATCTGCGTCACCATGTCGGTCACCTTCTGGCTGATCCCCACGATCTCCTGCAGGCTCGCTCCCGCCCGGTCGGCCAGCGCGATGCCGCGTTCCACTTCGCCCGTCCCCTCTTCCATCGAGCTGACTGCACCGGCCGTGTCCAACTGGATCTTCTTGATCATCCCGGCGATTTCCTTCGTCGCCTTCGTCGTCCGTTCCGCCAGCTTCCGCACCTCGTCGGCCACCACCGCAAAGCCGCGTCCCTGCTCTCCCGCACGCGCCGCTTCGATCGCCGCATTCAAGGCCAGGAGGTTCGTCTGATCGGCGATGTCATCGATCACCCCGATGATCTCCCCGATCTGGTCGCTCGATTTGCCCAACTCCTTCACCGTAATCGCGCTCTTGTTCACCACTTCCGCGATCCGCTTCATCCCTTCGACCGTATCGCCCACCACTTTTCCGCCCTGCTCGGCACTCACCTTCGCCTGCTTGGCCGTCTCGGCGGCCGTGCCCGCATTGCGCGAGTTCTCCAGAATCGTCTTGGTCATCTCTTCCACCGCACTGGCCACTTCACCCGCCTGGCTGGTCTGTTCCTGCGCTCCGGCGGCCATCTCCTCGGTCGACGAGCTGATCTGGTTCGATGCGCTGGCAGTCGCACTCACCGCCTCACCCACCTCCCGCAGCGCCTTCTCCAGCGATTCGCCCACTTTGTTGATCGAGTCTTTGATCAGCCGGTGGTCACCGTGGTAGTCACCCAACACCCGGGCCGTCAGGTCACCCGTGCCCATCACCGTCAGCACATCGGCGCCTTCCTGTACCGGTTTGATCACCGAATCCAGCGTCTGGTTCACACCTTCCACGATCTTGCGGAAGTCGCCCGCGTGCTTCGTTGCGTCGGCCCGCGTCGTGAGCTTCCCTTCCACCGCCGCCTGCGCCAGCATGACCGCATCAGCGACCATCCCGTGTACCGCCGCGATGCACTGGTTCAGGTTCGTCTTGATCTCGTTAAAATCGCCGTTGTAATTGTCCGTGATGACCGGCGGTATGTCGCCCTTCGAAATACGATCCACATACTCCGCCGATACATTCAACGGCCCGATCACCGCATCCAGCGTTTGGTTCACACCGTCGACGATCTTACGGAAGTCGCCTGCATGTTTCGTCGCATCGGCCCGGGTGGAGAGTTTTCCTTCGACGCCGGCTTTCGCCAGCATCACCGCATCGGCCACGAGCGCATCGACCGCCATGATGCACTGGTTCAGGTTGTTCTTGANNTGATCTCATTGAAGTCGCCGTTGTACTTGTCCGTGATCTGCGGCGGGATGTCCCCCTTGCTGATCCGGTCGACATACTCCGCAGCCACATTCAACGGACCGATGACCGAATCCAGGCAGTCATCCACGCCCTGCACGATCTTACGGAAATCCCCCTGATGCTTTGTCGCATCGGCACGAGTGGCCAATTTGCCCTCCACGGCCGCCTTCGACAGCAGCACCGCATCGGCAACCAGGCTCTGCATCGCATCGATACACACGTTCAGATTGTTCTTAATCTCGTTGAAGTCGCCGTTGTAGTTATCCGTAATCTTCGGCGGGATGTCACCCTTGCTGATCCGGTCGACATACTCCGCGGCCACGTTCAAGGGGCCGATGACCGCATCCAGGCACTCGTTCACGCCCGTGACGATCTCTTTATATCCGCCTTCGAACTTCGCCGCGTTCCCGCGGGTGGAGAGTTTGCCCTCGACCGCGGCCTTGGTCAGCATGACCGCTTCGCTGACGAGCCCCCGGACGGTGTCAATCAAGGATGCCAGGGCGGGAGTGATCTCGTCCTGATTGTCCTTCGGGGTCACCTGGACGCTGACGTCGCCGCTGGCGATCTTTTTGATCGCGGCCACGATATTCTTCTGAAGGTCTTCCGCAAACGTATCCATAATGTCGCCTAGTACACCCACTTCATCCTTCGTGCCCAGCTTCAGCCGCGTTCCCAGATGCCCTTTGGCCATCTCCTGCATCATCTCCACGCCGCGCTTCAGTGGGCGGGTAATGATGCGCGAAAGAAGGAACCCCAGCCCGATCGCGAAGACGACGGCAAGGACAACAGCCACGAGCATATTACGCGTCGCGACGGCCGCTTCGGCAGTATTCTGCATGGCCCGGGCGCTGGCGAGAGCGAGCTTCTGATCCATCATTTTGCCGATGATGGCCTGCTCAGCCACCGCCGTTGCCTTCCCCTCTCCCTCCATCACCTTCATCGCTTCGTCCATTTTCCCGGCCATCGCCAAATCTTCGATCTTCTTGAGGCATTCCCGGTATGCCGTGCGCGCCTGGTTGAGGTCCGTCATGAGCTTCCGGCCTTCATCCGTCATGATAGACTTTTCATATAGCCCCAGAGTCGCCGAGATTGAGTCGGACAATGCGGCAATGGTCGCCTGCGCCTGGTGTTTGCTTTCGGTGGTCTTCTGCAGGACCACGTCCCGGATATTCACACGCACGCGCTGGAAATTAATGGATACCTGCGCGAGCTGGGCAACGGGGATGGTGTTCTTCTCATACAGCACAGTATCACTATCGTCAGCAGCTTTGAGACTGACAATCCCGACATATCCGACGACCCCGGCGATCATCGCCATAAGAACGAACCCCGACAACAGCTTCGTTCCAACTTTAAGATTCATGAACCACTTCATGGTACGTCTCCTCCAGATCGTGAACAATGTGATGAAGCAGATGATTACTCCAACTAATTCTAAAGTCCTCGCCGTCCAGGCGGATCCCGCAGCGCCCTCTCCAGAAGAAGCCGGTACCGTCGGATTCACGGCTGCCAGGGTTGACGTCTCATCCCGCATAGCTCGCAAGCGTAATACAAGACCCATGCCAGAACGACATGCACACTGTCGTCACGTATTCCTCCCACGATGTGATGCCCATGGAAAGCATGTTTCTGTCCATGCAGTTTACTGATGAATTCGGGGTGCTATCAAGGTTCGCGACACCACATTGGCGTGCAGACGACAAGAGAGGATCAGCTGCAAATGATCATGTCATAAAACCTATGACACGACACAGACAGGTGAGGTGATAGTCCGAGGAGTTTGGCGAAGACGTGGGCCAGACCTATGACCAGGTGGCCGAAGTGTGTAAGAGGGTTTACTACAACTGCTTGTTGTTGTGCGGAGTCGCCGGATGAAATCATTTCCGGCGACGGTTGATGCGGTGACGCATTGCCCCGTGCAGGCGTTACCTCACGGCGAGCAGATTGTGCTCAATGACGTACCGTATAATCTCCGGCGTTGAGGTCATGCCGGTTTTGAAGAATATCCGTGCCCGGTAGGTATAGACAGTGGGAGGACTGAGCGTAAGCGCTTCGGCAATTTGCTGGACCGTCATTCCCCTCCCCAGGAGACAGAAGACTTCGAATTCCCTGTCCGACAGCTCGTCGTGCGGAAAGTGCTTCTCATCGGGCGCAATGGCATCAACGAGCAGCGAGGCAATCTCGCTGCTGAGGTACCGCCGCCCTTCCGCTACGGCGCGGATGGCAGCCACCAGTTCCGTGGAAGTAGAGTCTTTTGTGACATACGCCAATGCCCCGGCGCGGAGACTCCGGGCGGCATATTGCTTTTCCGGGTACGTGCTCAGTACCAGGACGCGTGTCTGCGGCCGTTCGGCGATCAGTTGTTTCAGAAGGTCAATGCCGCTGATATCCGGCAACGAGATGTCCAGGATGACGACCTCGCATGGACATTCGCGTACCAGCTTCATTCCCTCCTGTCCCGTCGCGGCTTCGCCCACGATCGTGATGTCCGGATGATCCTGCAAAGTGCTCCGCAGACCTTCGCGCAACAGAGGGTGGTCATCAATGATAACGACACGTATCGTCATGGCCTCTCCTCCAATGCAGAGGGGATATACGCCCGGGCAACGGTCCCTCCGGTTTCACTACGCTGCAGCGAGAAACTCCCGCGCACATTTCGCACACGCTCCCGGATACCGATCAGGCCGAACGATTGCGGACTGTTGATCTCGTCTTCGGTGATGCCGATGCCGTCGTCAGAGATGGTCAGCTCGAGACCCTCCGGTTGTTCGGTCAATTGCAGATGGACCTTTCGTGCCCGGGAGTGGAGAATCACATTTGTCAGCAAGGCCTGGCTGATCCGGAAGAGGGCCGTCGCCTTTTCGATGTCGATGGTGATCTCGCCGGCAGGCAACGATACTTCGCACCGGATGCCGCTGTGGCGTTCAAACTCTTCCGCCTGCCATTCCAGGGCGGACACAAGTCCCAGGTTATCCAGAATCGCGGGGCGCAGGCGCCCGGAGATTTCCTTCACGCTTTTCAATCCGCTCTTGACGAGCCCGAAGATGGAGGAGACGTGCGATGTGACGTACTCGGGGTCCTGATCGTCAGGGTTCATCAGGGCTGACGCTTCGAGTTTGATGGCCGCCAGGATCTGTCCGAAGGCATCATGAACCTCCCGTGCGACCGCCGTCCGTTCGTTCTCCCGGGCGGCTTCCAGATGTGCAGCAAAGCGCCGGAGCGCCTCCCGGTGCTCTTCCAATGATCGAGCGATTTCCTTTCGCTCCGTGATGTCCTCCTTCAAACCGACAAACTGGGCGATGTTGCCATCGGGGCCGATAATCGGAGAGATCCACGACTCCTCCCAGAAGAGTGAGCCGTCCCGGCGCTTGTTGCGGAACTCCCCGTGCCAGATCTTTCCGGCCATGAGGGTTCCCCACATGTGCTCATACGTCTCATGGGGTGTGTCCCCGGATTGCAGGATACGCGGATTCCGGCCAATCACCTCTGCCGCACGGAAACCGGTGACCAGCTCGAATTGCGGGTTGACATACTCTATCAACGGCTCCCGGTTCGTGATGACAACCGAGACAGGGCTATGCTCGATCGCTGCGGAGAGTGTCAACAACCTGTTCTCCGTCTTTTTCCGCTCGGTCACATCAATGGCGGTCCCGACCATCGCGATGGCCTCCCCGCGCTCGTCGCGTACGAGCCGGGTATGGCAATCGAGGATGTTCTGCGAGCCGTCCGAAGCGTAATTGACCACTTCGGCCCGCCACTCGCCCCGGGCAAGGGTGTTGTCGATGAACTCCTGCTGCGTTGCCCCCCGCTGCGGATCCTCACCGAATACCGATATATGTCGTCCGAGCAGGTCCTTGCGATCGCGCCGGACGGTCTTGCATTCCGCCGCATTGACGTATCGGATGTTGCCCTGAAGATCCGTTACGGTGACGCATTCGGCAATCTGATCCAGCACGAGACTCTGCAGGCGCAGCTCGGCATCCGCCGCCTTGCGTTCGGTGATGTCCAAAATGAAGTTCAGGCTGCACGGCTCTCCCTCCAGTTCAATGATCTCGCCGGANNGTTCGACCCAGAAGCCAAGCTCCGTGGACGTATGCCCGATGACTTCATCTCGCAGGAGGCCTGTGATTCTCAAAAACACATCATTCACCTCAATGTATCTTCCATCCTCCATGGAGGACACGACAATGGCTGCTGGGCTCGCTCTGAATGCCTTGCAGAACTTGTCCTCACTTTTCTGCAACGCCACCATTTGTGACTCGGCCTTCTGCTTCGCATCGAACAGCTCGAACGCCATTTCGATGGAAGATTGCAGCACGAAGTCGCCGGAGTGTTTGATCACATACCCGTAACGGGTGATGCCGCGCACCAACTCCACCATCTCACGTTCACCATGCGAAGTAAGAAACACGATCGGAACCGTGCGCTGTTGGAGTATGTGCTTCGCCGCTTCGGTGCCGTCGATTCCTTTGCCCAGGTCGATGTCCATGAGAATGAGATCTGGTTCACCGTTTTCGAGGGCAATCTTCACAGCCTGTTCGCCCGAATTGGCGGTCAGGACGTTATAGCCGAACCTTTCAATGGTGGCGGCAAAGGAAAGCGCTATAAGACCTTCATCCTCGACAAGGAGGATTGTCTTTTGCTTCTGATCACTCATCTCTGGTTCCCCATCTGCACGACAAGACTCTTGCTGATGCCGGCCCCGTGAACTGGTCAACGAACATCACGAATGGTTTTGGCAAATGGAATAGTTCTGAAGGTCTATAAAGGAACTACTCTGTTTTTTGAAACGCCGCAGGCAGCACCAAACGTTCCGCTGGCGCTTGTGGGCAGGCGCCGCCGGTTATTCTCACTGCATAAGGACGTTAAGCCCAGCATTCGCCCCTACTGTAGCGAGCATGAACCAACAACATCTCCGACGAATGTCCTGTCGCAAAATCTATTACATCGCATCACAAGGTTGGGAGTTGCCCGAAGGGATCTGCGGGTGGTTCCGGCAGAAGCCGATGCGAAGAGAGGAAGTATACAAAGAGGATCGCGGTTATGTCGAAGCGTCATCCCGGTGGATGATCATATTTGACGTGCTTGTGGCCACCAGCTTGCCTTTGGCATTGAAGGCTTCCCCATACAAATGCATGAGTGTTGCCCCGCGGGTCACGACGCGTGCCTCCACGGTCAGCATATCATTCGCTTCCACGCCCCGGAGGAAGTGGGTCTGGATATCTACGGTCGAGCACAACGCGTGTGCGGCAGCGTAACTCAACGGACCGAAGACATTGTCGAATGCCGCAGTAATGAACCCGCCCTGCATCCTCAACATGGGGTTGAGCATCTCCTCCTTCACGGGGAATCGCGCCCTGATGAGCGAGCGGGAACGGTAGTCCAGGAATTCGCCGTTCATGGAGCGGAAGCAATTTGGCATAAGCTCGCCCCCCGGGGCGAACCGGTCCTTGACAAGACGGAGGTCTGCTTCGAGGAGCGTGCGAAAGTCGGACATCGGGACGTACCGGTTGTGGGAATGATGTTGTGTGCGCCGGATCAGCGCACTGCATCCACGGCTGTCATTTAGGCGATTGGCCGCCCACCAGGGCGGCATTCGTCTTCATCAGATTCTGCACGACCTCCTGATAGTACGGCTTCTCCTTCAGGCTCGCGTAGGAACCCGGGAAGTACACCAGGGTGATATCGGCGCTGTTGTCTTCAAATGCATTCAGCACGAGAGCGCACCGCTGGTCGTGATCGAGCCGCGTATTGTCGATCATGGGAAAATCAAAGAAGCCGGACCAGAACTCCGCACTGTTAGAGGCGAATGAGCCGGAAGTATCCGTGGGAGTCGTGATCTCCAGCCGGAATCTCAGCTCCTGTTTCGCCAGGTCGGCTTCCGGCACGACAATGGTAAACCGGCGGGTGATACCGTCGAGGGTCAGCGTGCCTTCCTCCAGCGAAACGCCTCCAGGACTGTGTTTCAGAGAATCCAGGTCGATCACGCGGTCGAACTTTGCGCCGGCGCCCTCCAGCACGAGCATCTGTTTCCGGGTGATTTCCGTTGCTACGCGGTGCATCCTGTCGATGTACTCATTGCGGGTCGGGCCGTGTGAGGCCCTGACCTGCCGGTCGATGTAGACGAAGAGGGGCTTCAGGTTCAGCGACTCGTGGAAGTTGTACGACAGCAGCTCGAGGTTAAGCACCTTTTCATCCAGCGAGCCCGATCCCGGTTTGAGGAACGTCTGGATCATCGATACGAACATATCCTTGCGGAGCGCGCTTTCGGACTCTTCACGGCGGCTCATCAACTCCGTATAAATCCGGATGTTGGCTTCGTTCGCCTGCATCCGTTCACGCGACGCGGTATCCGCGATTTCGCGGTCCTTGAGGTAGTTGGACCCGATGAATCCGAGCACGGCGACCGTGACCGCCGTCAGGAGGCCGCCTCCCGATTGCAGCAGGACGCCCACCTTGTCCCAGCGGTCTTTCTGTTTTTCTTCTTCCATCGTTATTTTCTCCGGAGGGAAATCTTACCATCGTGCGATTCGAGCATCCAGTCGTATCGTGTTGACTTGTCATACGAGACGAGGTCGGCTGAAGCAGATTGCCCCTTCACGGCGACTGTCAGGACGCACTTCCCTTTTTCTTTGACGAAGATCCTGTACCCGCCGAATTTATCCGTCTCGACAGTGTAGACATTGCCGGAGGTCGTGATTTCCACCTTCACACCTGCACCGACAGGTTTGCCGGCTTCCGTAATCGCACCATGCAGTTCGCCCGCCGTGAGGCATGAAGCGGAGCCGGCCAACAACAGAATGATACCGAAAAGCAATCTCATAGCGCACTCCGGTTGATGGTGTTGCAGTGAAGTGAAACCGTTAATGAATTAATCTACGTCGCAGAGGAACGAGAGTCAATATTAGGGAAGGCCGCGGGCATGACGGGTCATGCTCTTGAGGTTTGAGCAGGGACGTGAGACTTGGGGGTTTCGCTATGACAGTGCGTGAGAGACTTCTACAACCCGAAATCACTCACCGCTGCCGAAAATCTGCCACGCCTGATCCACAAAGAAAGGGAAACTCCCCTCCACTCCGAGATTCTTGGCATATTGTGCACGCGACTTGACCGCTTCGAGGAAATCCAGTCTTGTCTTCGACTTCATGGCAATCTTGTCAAGCTTCAAGATTTTGATGTACTCTGGTGCTGCCATCTCTTCTACCCTCCTTGGCCGGCCTCAGAAAAGGTCGACCGATACACTAACGATGCAACATTCGTGCCTAATAGCAATGCACGCATCCAATCTCCTTTTGGTTGTGTCGAATCTGAGAGTATTGCCGCATAAAGACCGCTCTGGTGAACAGATCCCTGAACTTTCACATGACTTTCACAACTTGTTCCGTCCCCTTCGGCGGTCGGTTCAATGTCTCGTTGGCACTGGGAACGACGCCGGGGCTACCGGCAATCGGCCATGTGGTTGAAATTTGTCTCCTTGGCTCTCTCGGCCTTACGAGATGTGCGTAGAGTGGAAACGCAAAGAGATCGACTCATTCCTGTGCGCGCTGCGAATAGGAGAATGCATAGAAGTGGTGTCCATCGACGATATCGATACTCATTGTTCCCTCGAGTCCGGTCAGATCTTCGGTGCCCGAATCCGGTACGACGGCAATGGTCAACTGAGGAACGCCGCGGTTCATCGTGGCGAAGTGTTGCAGAACAAACGTCCCCCTTTTCCCCTGCAAAGTCCCGGTAACCCGTTCGATGGCCACATAACCTGCTGAGCTCTTGACGCCGGTGCCGGCGCTCAGCATTTCCCCTTTGCTGGAGGCTTCCAGATCGCCGTGGAAATGTTTGTCGATCGACATTCTGCCAAGTCCGGGCCGGTCGTGTGTCAGGGCCAGTTCCTGGGGAACAAGTTTCACTTCGAACGACCCCTTCACGGTGGTGGACATGCAGCAGTTACCCCTTACGATGGTGAATGGTGATCCATGTTGCGCCGGGCTTGCATGCGGGCTGCCAGTGCGATGATGCCTATCGTGAAGCCGACGGCAAGACAGAACAGCTGATCAACATGATCGTCGCAATGGAAGCGTTTCCGCCGACAAGAACCAACAGCGCCAGTCCGGGAACCAGGTAACTCCGGAATGGTCAATGGTACAATAACTCCGTTGGAGGCGCATTTGTTCCCGACAGCAGCCCGATACCGCCGGCGATTGCCGTGACTGCAAGGAAGGCGTTGATGATGATCAGCACATCACGTCGTTGCTTCTTCTGCCCCTTCATTTTTCTTCCGGCCTTCAAGAATCAGGTTGGCGAGAAGCACGTTCACAATCGAGCTCTCGTTACCACCAGCCGTGCCCGATCCGCCCGCCACGATGTCCGGTACGAACTTGTTGCTGCTGCCGGCAAGAGCGCGGGCGACTTCAATGGCCGCGTAGTTCTGTGATTGCATTGACGCGATCTTGAGCTTGATCACGTTGGCCTCCGCCGTACCCACGGCTGTGATCTTCACGCCTTCGGCGTCGCCCACCAATTTCAGCACCCGGGCGTCTGCTTCGGCATTGATCGTCTTGGATTGCGCCACACCCTCCGCTTTCTTGACGATGGCCTGGGCCTCAAACTCGTTGATCTGCACGGTTCGCTGGGCTGTGACCACCTGGGGCTGGGTGTCGGCCATTGCCGTCTCTTGCTGAAGCGTCGCACGCACCTTCTGCGCTTCCATTTGTGTGCCGTACGTAATCTGCTCCTGCTCCGCAATCTTCCTCTCCGTCAGGGTCTTCATAAGTTCCGGCGGCGGCGTGATATCACCGATCAGGGTATCAACCGCTCCCACGTTGTAATCCGTGAGGGCCCCGGAAATGCTCGCCTTGGCGTCATCCTGCCGCTCTTTCCTGTGCTTGAGAAACTCGATGGCATCACTGCCTTGAGCTGCGTTGCGGAAGTAGTTACCGATTGTCGGCTCAAGAACCTGCGTGACGAGGTTGGGCATATTGCCGAACCGCGCAATGACTTTCGGGGCATCAGTCCGTGGAATATGAATGATCTGGGCCACGTCCAGATTGAAGGTGAACCCGTCCAGAGAACGCACCGTGATCGTGCTGAGCTTTTCATCCAGCTTATGCGCTTCACTCTTGTTGTCGGCCCAATTCAGAACGACATTGGCCGTTGGTACGATCTCGACCTTGTGCGTCCATGTGTTGATGGGATACTTCCCGGGGTCCAGGGGCTCAACCCAAACACCTTTTTGCCCCGGCGTCACCAGATTGCCGTGCTTGAACGCATCGCCTGTCACGTCAACTCCGGGATCTCCGACGTAGGCGATCACCACGCCGACATTCGCAATCGGCACGGTCGTCATGTCAACGGTCTCAACCGTCGCAAATCGAGGATTCACAAAGTAGCGGCCCGCAAGCATGACCTGCTCTTGTCGCCCCTTAAATCCACCACTGTCGATAAATGTTTGACCGTCCTGGAACATATTGTGACCTGCGATTTCTTTGCCTGCGATGTCTCCTTTGGGCAGGGCTTTGCCCTCTTTGGTCGTCACCAGGCCCACCTTGTTGTCAGGGATCTCGGTCACGGGCTCTTCCGCTATCTGAAACAGCGCCGTGTTAACCCGATACGTCCCTGGTGGGATAATCGTGATCTGGGGTCCTCGCTCTCCGCCGTTCTCCAAAAAGAGACGTGCATTTTGGAATGAACTGCACTCCACCCTCTTCGCCAGCACCCTTCCTCCGGAAAGGGGATGACCGTCTTTTGCCTCCACCACACCGACGAAACCCTCTTTGATCGTCTGGAATGGCTGGAGAGAAATGTGATATTGCCACGGCCAGAGAAAGAAGTGCAACCCCGGGGCGAGTTGATCTGCCTGATAACCTGCCTCGCCATGAAGGGCAATGATCGCCCCATCCGGCAATGTCCTGTGGCTGCCGAAGATGACGAACTTCTTGTTGACGACACCGATGGAGTTATTCGGCACAATCACAACGCCGAACACCCTCAAAACCAATTTGTAGCCCACCACGAGAAGAATCAGGGGAATGAGCCACCAGAGATTCACCAGAAGCGTTGCCATGAGAGAACTCCTTTTTCAATTCCGATTGACGATGGTTGGCCGGCGCATAACACGTGTCACCCCGATTCTCAAAACAACAAAGCCTCCCCATCCACCGGACGAAGAGGCCCTCAGCTCATAATCTATGTCCATCTCCCCCGATGATGATTACAATGTAAGGCAGGAAGTGTCGAATGTCAACGTTGGCAACCGCGAGGGGCCGATGGGTAGGACCGGGCCGGTCCGTCAAGACGAAGAGAAATGCGTTGAAAGAGCCGTCCTGCAGGTTGCCTTTATCAGGATATTAGCTTTATATTGATACGGTACAACAGGAGCCAGAGAATGCCCGTCATCAAGTCTATTTCCGACCTCCGCAACAAGGCGAATGAAATCTCGCAACTCGCGCACACGGCCGACGAACCGATCTTTATCACCAAAAATGGCGAGGGAGACATGGTTGTGATGTCCATTGCGCATTATGCCAAGTTGCAAAAGAAGCTCGAGTTGCTCAACAAACTTTCCGTGGCCCAGGCACATCGCGAAGCCGGCGATACGGGCAGACCACTGGCAAACATCGTCCGTGATATCCGGAAGCGCCTCCGTGCCTCCGCCTAACCGTCGCTCCATCAGACTCTTGGGAGCGGCGGAACAGGATCTGAACGATATCTACGAGTATATCGCAGCAGAGAACAGTACCGCAGCGGACCGATTCTTAAGCCGCATAGAAAAAACCCTTCAGACTCTAGCGAGGCAACCGTCGCTGGGACGCATCCCCCGTGACCCTGACATTTCGCAACTTGGTTACCGGTACCTGATCATCGGCGACTATCTTGCCTTCTACCGCCTCGAGGGTCCGGTGGTTCTTGTGTACAGAATCATCCACGGAGCGAGAGACTACTCCGAGATCCTCTAGCCCGGCCTCATCTGTCGCAAACGCCATTTCTCATTACGCCGAATCCCCTCCCATAGTGAACCTCCTGCCCCGCGCGTGTGTTCAGAATAGTACGGAACACAGGCGATTCACTGCGCGATAGCAACGCCCGCACTCCAGCCCAAGTCCACCCCGCGGACGAGTAGATCCCATTGATGTAAGAAAACAACCAGGCGGCAAACGTCCGCCCGGGTCTGCAACACACGCGGGCCTGACTGTGGGAGGAGGAGCGGTAATGGGAACACACACTGGTGAAGCACCCCATGAAGTAATCGTGATCGGCGGCGGACATGCCGGCCTGAGCATCAGTTACTTTCTCAAGATCCGGGATATCGATCACGTGGTGCTCGAACGGGGGAAAATCGGCGAGTCCTGGAGGTCGCAACGCTGGCATTCGTTCGTCCTCAACACGCCTAACTGGATGAGCATCCTTCCCGGCTCGTCCTATAAAGGGAAGAATCCCGACGGCTTCTTCTCGGTCCGGGATTTCATCCGGTCACTCGACGCCTATGCCGGACACTTCAGCCTCCCCATACAAGAACACTCGAACGTGGTCGAGTGCACCCAGGACGAAGACACCGAGCAGTTCCTGCTGACGGTTCTCGAAAACGGGGAGACCCGTCACTACCGCGCAAACCAGCTTGTCATCGCCTCCGGCACAATGAACGAGAAGCGGTTGCCTTCGTTTGCATCGGACATTCCTCAGGATATCCTGCAGGTACACACGACAGAGTACAAGGAGGCCGCACAGCTCCCGAACGGAGCCGTCCTGGTGGTGGGGAGCGCACAATCAGGAACAGAGATCGCTTCGGACCTCCTTGATGCCGGGCGCCAGGTCTACCTCTCGACGAGCAAGGTTCCCCGGGTCCCCCGTCGCTATCGCGGAAGGGACATCATGGACTGGCTCAACGCGATCAATTTTCTGGATATGCCCACCAACGCCGTGAGAGACCCCCAGGTGCTCGAAATCAAACAGCCTCAGGTTTCGGGTGTGGGTATGTACGGACGTACTGTAAGCCTGCAGTCGCTGGCACAGCGCGGCGCGGTGATTCTCGGGAAGCTCAACAAGGTGAAGGGATCAACCGTACACTTCCAGCCGAACGCGGCACTGCATGTGAAATTCGCCGACAGCTTCTCGACAAACATCAAAGACATGATCGAAGGCTATATCCAGCACAATGCGCTCCATTCCCTTCCGGTGGAACCCGATCCGGCGGATGAGCCGGACCTGACGGCCCGATGCGCATCCACGACACCGTCATTGGACCTGCGCGCCAGCAATATCACCTCCATCATCTGGGCGACCGGTTTCGCCTCCGATTTCAGCTGGCTGCACCTTCCGGTCTTCAACGAAGACGGAAACCCTGAGCATACCGACGGGATCTCGCCGGTGCCCGGACTCTATTTCCTGGGATTCCCCTGGTTGCGCAAACGGAAGTCGGGAATCATTTTCGGCATCAAGGAGGACGCCGAATTCATCGCCGGCCATATTGCCAATCTCAAGGAAGCATAAGCCATCAATGCGAGGATACGCATGAACCCGTACGGGACATCCGAAGGAACACCGGTATCTTGAGGGGCGTGAGCTCTCCGGATGCCCCGGGAGCCCGGGCATCCCGCTACTTCACAAGCTGATCCAAGATCGGCGCGGAGAGCGTGCGAAGTTCATTCTGATTTTCAGTCAGCAGTTCCAGTACAACGACCTCGTTCCGCCCCTTCTTCAACCAGGGGCCCGGCAGATAGAGGGTCTGTTGCGGACCGATATTCCAGAACCGGCCCAGGTGGTGGCCGTTGACCCACACGCAGCCTTTTCCCCACTCACGCATGTCGACGTACGTGTCGGCGGTGTCAGCCAGCACAAACGTCCCCCGGCGGACGACGGGGCCTCCGACCTTTGTGGAATCCGAGAACCGGATTCCGTCAGGATCATGCATCGGAAATCCGAACATCTGCCACCCAATTACGAGCTTCCCGTTCAATAGCACCTTCTCAGTGATCCCCTTCCTGTTGTCATTCAGGAACGGTCCGTAGTTGATCCGGCCCAGGTTTTCCATAAGAATATCCAGCACCGCATCCCCGGCAGGCACGTCAAGCATGGTCGAATCCTGATTCAACCGCCGGTCAAGCACCGCAATTCTTTTTCCGTTCATATAAACCAGGCCGTAGTCTCTCAAGTGCTCGATCTGCAAGATCCCCTGCACCGGGCCATGGAGCTGTGCACGGTAAAGAACATATCCGTATCCCTGCTTGAGGTCTTCAAATGACAAGGGATTCTCCGATGAGACGGGCGTCGGCAGGTTCGCAAACAGCGGAGCTGCTTCAGGCAGCGTAAACGCCGGGATCACGATTGACCGCTTCTGCGGAGGAACGGGGGGCAGAGTAACTCCTGGCGGCAGGTGCTTCCTGATCACCTCCCTGAACGCCAGAAACTTCGGCGTGGCATTGCNNTCGGCGTTGGCCCCGTTCATGAATCCACGGGTCGTCCCCCCGTGAACCATGTACATATTGATGGAGAACCCGGCGGCGAGGATCTCGTCCAGTTTCTTCACGTATTTCTCTGCCGGCTCCACATGGTGGCTCACTCCCCAGGAATCGAACCAGGCCGGATACCACTCTGCAATGAAATACGGACCGCTGTTGTGATGATATCTGTTGATCAACTCCCTGACCTTCGTGATGTCGTCGAGGCCGTTCACCGCAGGCAGGAGGCCCGGGAGATAGCCGTCGGGCAGCTGCGAGGGGCCGTCGCAGGTATAGAGATCCACATCGAATCCCGACTCCCTCATCATGTCCCGGTTGATCGCCAGGTATTCTTTGTCGTTGCCATACGAGCCGTACTCATTTTCCAGCTGAACCATGATGATGTTGCCGCCGTGGGTGATCTGCAGGGGGGCAAGCTGTTTTCCCAGTTCGCGGAAATATTTACGGCTCAGTTCGAGGAACCGGGGATCCTTGCTCCGCACCTTCATCGTGCCCTCTTTGATCAGCCACCAGGGATAGCCGCCGAATTCCCACTCCGCACACGCATAGGGACTCGGCCGCACGATGACCCAGAGTCCCTCTTCGCGGGCGGCATTGACGAATGCCGCAACATCGGCATTTCCCGCAAAATCGTAGACCCCCTTTTCCGGTTCATGGTTGTTCCAGAAAACATACGTGGCAACGGTGTTCAGCCCCATGGCTCGTGCCATCTTGAGCCGGTCGTGCCAGTATTCGCGGGGAATACGGGCAAAGTGCATCTCGCCGCTGATAATCTGGTATGGTTTGCCGTCAAGCAGGAACGCATGCTCACCAACGACGAACGAATGGGCCGGTCGCTGTCCGAGTGCGGCGGAGAGGATAAACGACAGCGCGAGGGAAAGCAGACAGAGCATTCGCATATATGAACTCCTGTTACCGCGATGGAGGAAAATTGAACTCCTGTTCCGGGGCCACGTTGCGCAGGAGGTAGTAGATGCGTTGTGTGCCGGATCCGGCGTCGATCACGAGATCGTCAATTTCGTAGCCTCTGGAGAACAGCGACTCCAGAACCTCGCGGATGCTCATCCGCCAGGTTTTGGCCAGACTGTTGCTTCGACGTTTGATGGACTGGATGCCATAGGGAATTTCGGCAAGCACGGGGGAGGTGCCTGGAATTGTGTACTTCCCCGGTTCACAAGGCTGGTCGGTGTGGGGGATGGCCGGGTTGACAATCGGGATTCCTTTTCGCAGGAGCTCGGCGGCTGGGAGTTTTTGCCAGCCGTTCACTACCCTGTTATGAACGCGGAGTCCCTTGATCCGCCATGCCACTTCGAGCCGGTCGCTCGGCATGCCGGCATTCAGCGCATCCGGCATGGTGCCATACAGGTCGCGGAGATAGCATCTGCTCACCGCGCCGAGCTTCCCGATGTTCAGGATGGCATTCGCAGACTCGAGGGGGTCGAACGTCCATGTCACGAGCTCCGTTCCCTGCTGGAGCAACCAATCGCGTTGGGCGAGTTTCAGGCGGAACCCGACCCCCTTCCCCTGCCATTCCGGGATAACGCCCAGTGCATGGGAGCAATGATGCAGCTGCCCCGGTTTGCCGGCGGCGGGATTATCGGCGCCGGTGATTCCGGGGAACCCGAAGAGGAAACCGATCATGCGGGCCTCTGCATCGAACGCACCAAGCACGAGTCCGCCGTGCCGGTGGATGGTCATCAGGAGGTCGGCAGGCGAGACCTCCACGGGGTCCGCGCCCCAGATGGATAGCTGGAGGAGTTCGCAGTGACGGAACTCCTGAATCGTCTGGAGCCGGGCGATGGTAACGGGGTCGTGCATCGGGGCACTCGGTTCGGTGAGGGATTATGCAATATACTGCGCTGGCGGGCCATTCGCCAAGGAAAACGTCCGGACGGGACACATGCGGAGCTGCGGGGGGGGGGAAGCACATTTGTCGTTCTATGATTAGCTATTCTATCATCCCTAAGGCCGATGCATACCGGACGATTACCCGGCACACTAGAGTAGTCTCACTGATGTCAAATGGACCAGGTCAGCCTGGCGGCAACACCGGACACTGGATGAACCCGAAGCATGAAAGGACAGCAATTATGCTACTCAAAGCCAAAACCTTGCAGGGCTATGCATTAGAAGGCCTCGATGGGGATATAGGGAAAGTCAAAGAATTTTACTTNNAGGTGCTGATTTCCCCGTATGCCCTTGTTACTGCCTTTAAAGAGGAAGAGGACATCGCGGTCGCCCTGACAAAGAAACAGATCGAAGACAGTCCCTCTCTCGAAACCGACAAACCCGTATCGCAACAATTCGAGGAGATCTATTACGGGTA
>PMCM01000078.1:0-36202 GCA_003154155.1 Ignavibacteriota bacterium
GATTACCGCCACAAAATCGTGTTCACCGGCATCTCCAACCGTGACCGGGCGGATCTTACGGACGGCCCCGGCCTTGGTTCCATCAAGAACCTCAGCGTCAAAGACATCACGTTCAACGATGTTGCCGGGATTCAATGGACATGGACACACTCGCCGCAGGTCATCGGTCGGTATGATGTTTCCTTCTATCAGAATGGCGGATCCAATGCCTTCCAGGGGGTTCAGAATACCGCCACATCGTTCGGACTCGATCTTTCCACTCAGGAGTTTCAACATCTGCAGGACTCCTTGATTCAGGCAGGAGTCAATGTTCCGGATCTCCTTCGGTCGGCCGGCACCTACAATTTTCTGTTCCGGAAGTTCTCCCTCAAGGGCGGCATCACCTGGGCAGCGGATGACATCCACACCCTGGAAGCCGGGGTTTCAATGGATGAGATCCTGACCGATATCGACATCGGCGTGAAACTCGATCCGCGCTCCATCGCGATCCGCAGCACCAACTTCCGCTATGCAACACTCCCGGCATCATTTTCCACTTCGCTTCAAAGTCTCCGGTTGGGCGCATACCTGCAGGACAATTATCGTCTGACAGAAAAGTGGTCGCTGGCGCCTGGCGTACGATGCGACTACTTCGGCATCAACCGGCGGCTTGCGGTCGCCCCCAGATTCTCAGTGTCGTACACTTTTTTCCCCGGCACACTCCTCCGCCTGGGATGGGGGATCTACTACCAGTCACCCGGCTATGAGAAGTCGTTCCTCCCCGGATACGAAACCTACATCTCGAGCACAACGTACGATCTCTCCGGCGGCAATGCCGCAGCGCTGCGCAACGAACGCGCCGTCACCGCCTCGCTCTCGTGGGAGACCATGCTGACTGCCGAATGGCAACTGCGCATCGGTGCATACCACAAGGCCCTCAGCAACCTTATCTACCCGGCAATTGTCCGGGGAACGACCTACCGGAGCACCCGCGTAGAGGAGAACAACATTTTGTCACCCGATGGCTGGAGCCCCCCGGCGGCCACTCCGGACGATTCGCTGACAACCCGTCCGGAGAACAGCGGCTCAGGCAGCGCCGAAGGGGGCGAGATCATACTGCAGAAAATATTCTCTCCCGCAGGGGCTCCCCTGTACGGCTGGATCTCGTATGCATATTGCGTCGCCAACAGGGAGCGGAACGGCTGGACGTACCCCTTTGATTTTGACCGGAGGCACAGTGTTAATGTGGTGCTCGGCTGGAAAGCGGCATCGTGGCTCGATCTGAACCTCACCTTCAGCTACGGCAGCGGCTATCCCAGCACTCCGCCCGTCGGATTCACCCCCCGTATCTATACCACACGAGATTCCCTGACCAACGCAGCCGTCCCGCACATCGACAGCGACTGGCAGGGGGTCGTGTTCACCGTGAATCGCGGCGGCTTGCATAATATCAACAGCGGTCGTCTGCCTGACTATCATCGCCTCGACCTCCGGGCAACCACGTCCACTTCGTGGTTCGGATGGAACTGGAGCTTGTACATCGATGTCATGAACGTGTACAACAGAAAAAATGTTGCTCTTGAAGAATACTATGTCGATCGTGAAACGCTGGCAATCAGGACCATTCAGACTCTCATGATTCCTTTTCTCCCCAGCATTGGCGCCACGATTGTGTTTTGACCCATGCCGATGCGTTAACGCTGTTGTGACCTCATAAGGAGTACCCATGCTTCCTGCTACGATGCCAATCCAGCGTTCAGTATGGACGCTTCTGCTCGCCGCGGCAGTTCTCGCCGGCTGCATCACATCACGGCCGACCTCCGAAGAACAGCGGCGTGCGCTCGCCGATGCGCTGCAACGACGCGCACTGCCGCTCACCGTACCGGCCGGCACGAAGGTGGATTCTGTCGCCGTTAACGACTCCCTCCGGGCGTTTACCGTCTTTTTCAGCCCGGAATTCTCCTATGCGCCGTTCCGTCCGGAGGACATGGATCGCATTTATGGAAGCGTGCGGGGGTTTTACGGCGGTGCCTATGGCGGGTATACATTCAGCATCCGTTCCTTGCACAGACCGATTGAGGACTTGATACCCAACTACTTCCGCAAAGATCCAGGGCAGTACGACAAAACGAGGTTGCCGATCGGCCACACCTCCCGCCCCGGACCGATCGTGACAAATCTCAGCCGCCCGTATTTGCCGAAGCAGGGTCTCTTCAATAAAAATATTTCGCTTTGGCACAGTCACGGATGGTACTTCAACAATACAGAGAACCGGTGGGAGTGGCAACGCCCGCGGCTCTTTCAATCCGTGGAAGACCTCGGCCCCCTCTCGTTTACGCTGCCCTATCTGATCCCGATGCTGGAAAATGCCGGGGCGCGGGTCTTCGTCCCGCGGGAGCGGGACATTCAGACGCATGAAGTGATCGTGGACAACGATTCCCCATCCGTGGCGTATGTCGAAAAGGCGGGTAACCCGGACCATGCATGGACTGACGGGGGGCCGGGTTTCCGGCCGGCCGTGATGTACCCGGGGAACGTCAATCCCTTCAGCCTCGGCACCGCGCGGCGAACAATCGCCGACGTTTCAGGTTCGTCCAGCATCCGGTGGATTCCGGCGATCCCCGAAACGGGCGACTACGCCGTCTACATCTCCTTCACGATGGCCGACAGCAATGTGGCGGATGCGGAATACACGGTGTTCCATGCCGGCGGCACCACACGATTCCGCGTGGATCAGCGCCAGGGAGGCGGCACGTGGCTGTACCTCGGCACATTCCGTTTCCGCGAAGGTGTCCGCCCCGACAGCGGACAAGTTCTGCTCACGAACAAGAGTGCAGAACCGGGACGATATGTCACAGCCGATGCCGTCCGCTTCGGCGGCGGCATGGGTGTGGTCGAACGGGGGGGTGCCGTAAGCGGGCGTCCCCGGTTCATCGAAGGAGCCCGCTATTATCTGCAGTTTGCGGGTGCGCCGGACACGCTGGTCTATAACCTGAACAAAAACGAAAACGACTATAAGGACGACTACCAGAGCCGCGCGGAGTTCGGCAACTACCTGTATGGCGCACCGTACGGTCCCAATAAGAACCGCGCAGTTCCCGGACTTCACATCCCGATGGATCTTTCGCTTGCGTTCCACACCGACGCGGGGATTGCGAACGCCGATACAACAGTGGGGACGCTTTCGATTTACAGCGTTGAATCCTTCGATTCCTCACTGACCTATCCCGATGGCGTGTCCCGACTCGCCAACAGGGATTTTGCGGACATCATGCAGACGCAGATCGTGAACGACCTGCGGATCCTGCACGATCCGCTCTGGCACAGGCGTGAACTGCGGAATGGCGACTACAGTGAATCTGTGCGTCCGAATTTNNTCCCGTGCGATCTATAAATCGATGCTCCGGTTCCTCTCCCTCCCGGACAATCCGCAGTACGTGGTGCAGCCGCTGCCGGTGTCGCATTGCTCCGCCGAACTGACGAATAGTGGCGATGTCCTCCTGCGCTGGAGTGGCGAAAACGACCCTCTGGAGCCCACTGCGCGACCTGATGGGTACATCGTTTATACGCGGAATGACGACGGCGGGTTCGACAACGGCATCCGGGTGGCTTCCCCTACCTTTATGCTTCACGATCTCCCCTTCGGCCGAATCCTCAGTTTCAAGGTCACTGCGGTGAACAACGGCGGCGAGAGTTTCCCGTCGGAGATACTGTCCGTCTGCAGAGCGGCCCCTCATGCCCCGTCTGCTCTTGTCGTCAACGGATTCCACAGGGTCGCTGGGCCCGCCACAGTGGAAGCGGCCGGTTTCAGCGGGTTCCTCAACAGTCAGGATGCCGGTGTTCCCGACCATCTGGACTACAACTTCACCGGCAGCCAGTACGACTTCGATCCCAAATCGCCATTCCGGTCGAACGATAGTCCCGGCCATGGGGCGAGCCAGGCGGACGATGAAACCAGAATCATCGCCGGCAACTCCTTCGACTATCCTTCGATCCATGGCGCTTCCCTCCGCGCCGCGGGGTTCAGCTTCAGTTCATGCAGTGCGGAGGCAGTCCAGGATTCGATGATCGATTTGCACGCCTACACGTTGGTGGATCTCATTCTGGGAAAACAAAAAATCACCCCCCGGGTCCGCCCCGCGCTTGACTCTCTGTATGGTGTCCGCTTTGAGACGTTCCCCACCCGTCTGCGTGAGCAACTGGCAACGTACTCGGGTAAGGGAGGATGGCTTTTCGTTTCCGGAAGTTACGTGGGAAGCGACCTCTACTCCACCGCACCGCGCGACAGCTCCGGCGTGCGGTTTGCCCGGGAAGTCCTGAAATGCACCTGGGTAACCGGCCATGCCGCAGTCACCGGCGGGGTGAAAGCTGCCGGTCCACCGTTTCTCTCGATCACCACCCCGTTGCGCTATGCCGCGCAGCTCAACGACAAGCAGTATGCCGTCGAATCGCCGGACGCTCTCGCACCGGTGAAGGGTGGCTCCACACTCCTCAGGTATGCAGAGAACCTCTTCGGCGCCGCGGTTGGCTCCAGGGAAGGTTCGCGCGTGGTCGTGATGGGATTCCCGTTTGAATCTCTGGTGACTCAGGAGAGCAGAAACGGTGTCATGCGCGCCGTGGTGAATTTCCTGCGGGGTGAATAGCAGGCGACAGCAGGATTGGATCACCGGATCATAACGAACAACGCCGGGGACAGGGCGCTTCACGCGCCGTCCGATCCCCGGCGTTTTGTCCGTTCAGATGCCAGGGACAAAGCCCGCGACCAGTTTACCTTTTCGCGAAGGCTCCCGGACTCCACGTCTCCACCTTGTTTTTCACGGGATGGAGAGTGCGCAAATAATCATACATCGCTCCCAGATCGGACTCCGTGATCCCGGAAAAGAGCGTCCATGGCATGATCGACTGGCGTCCCATGCGCTGCAGGTTGAGCTTCGTGGTGTCGGCCTGATCCCATTCTTTGAACTTCGCCACAAAGATGTCCTTGTCCCACGACCCGATGCCGGTCTCCTCATCGGGAGTAATGTTCGCAGAACGGACCACGCCGTCGGGAAGCTGGACCTCCCAGCCGCCGGCGAACTCCATTCCTTTCAGGATCTCTCCTTTCGCCTGCTGCGAATGGCAATGGATGCACCCCGCTGCATTCACCAGGTATTTGCCGTACTCGTATGAGCTTGACTTGTTCGGTTCGCCGTTCAAGGAGAACGGACCGGGAATTGTCCGGACAATGAGATTGAGAGGAAAATCCAGCCGATGATCGGGGACCGCATTTTCTATCGGCGTGAGAGTCCGGATATAGGCGATGATCGAATACAGGTCTTCTTTTGAGAGATGTGCGTAGCTCGGGTATCCCATCAGCGGGAAAAGGGGCTTCCCATCGTGGTCGATCCCACCGGCCACGGCTCGCAGCAACTGGCCGTCGGTAACTTTTCCGAGAGCCGCAGGAGTGATATTCTTGGCATAGACCACCCCCGGTAACCCGATATTCGCATCGAACCGTTCTCCACCCTTCCCTTCTGTTCCGGGCACGATGGGTCCGGAGAACTGCGTCCAATCGCGTGTGGAGTGACAATCAATGCAAACTGTGACGTGGGTGACGAGGTATTTTCCTCGCGCGAGCCGTTCCGGCGTGGCGCTTATCGTAATGGCGGGTGTGGGGCCGGCGTCGGGAAATCTTAGCAGCAGATAGCCGAGCCCGGCCGCTAGAACAACGATAAGAATCCCGGCAGCGATGCCAATCACTTTGATCGCACGCTTCATGGTAAGCCTCCCTGCAAGTGTGTGAGTGGTAGAAGCCGCCACGGGCGCGAAGATCCCTCCCGGACGAGCCAGAATGTACGCCAAGGAACAGTAAGCATAGTGAACAGCTAGGGTACGCATACAAATAACCGAGAGGAGTGTTGCAATGTTCCCTGGGATCCGGTGCAACATACCTCCCGGATATGCGGTTCATCCCCCTGTAACCGCAGCTCGTCTCAATTGCCTGGAATTCGCCTTTAAAACGAAGTAGTATGGGTCAGGATGACTCCTAGCGGACAAATACTTCGCCTCCCCCCGAATGAACAGACCCGGCCTCAGCCGGCCGGCAGCAGCATCCGGAATGTCATGCGGCCTTGGGGTGTGACAATCACGGATGTCGCAATGGAGATGGGTGTCTCGCGGCAGTATATTTGGCAGATTCTCTACGGAAAAACCCCAGTGTCCGACCGGAAAGCCCAGGATGTTGAACGATGCGTGGAATGGATTATTGAACGCCGCAAATCCGCTTCGACGCTTGGGGCCCGGCTCCGCACTGCCCGCATCGCTGCCGGCCTGACTCTGAAACAGACGGCCGGGCTCATAGGGTATTCGTGGGTTGCAGTGGAACGATGGGAAAAGAATGTCTGCGTGCCAAAACCCGGCGTCCTCTGGCATCTCCGGCATGTCTACGGCGCCGACGATAACTGGTTGCCTGCCGTTCACCCGAGCAGCGCCCCTCAACGGGCAATTTAAGGCGGGTCCGACTGCCCGTCCCGGCTCCCACCCCCCCCGGCAACATCTCCTATCGTGCACCAGTTAGTGGTCGGGAATTGTTCATGACCCTGGTACCCCCACTGTTCGGTTCAACGGGTCATGCGACTCGCGGCACAACAGAAACCTCACCCCGGAACATCCTTCCGTTGAAGCGGATGTCACGGGGTGAGGTTGATGGCGTTTACCTGCCCTGAAACCGTTCAAGTGTCCCCACGACGAACTTCCACCATGAATAGAGGGACACAGGGCACGTCCCAACAATGATGATCCGAGCCTTTTGTTAGCAAAAGGTAGTTGGGACGGCCCTAGAATCCGAGCTTCACTGAGAATATGTGGTTGCCGTCGAACGTTTTCATAGACCGGTATGCGTAGTCAATCGTTATCTCCATATTGCCCAGAGCGGAATGCACACCGAACCCCAGGGTCGGGCCATACAGGTATTCCCTCTGATCCGTCTCTTGTTGCGCCAGGCTGTAGCCTCCGCGCACGAAGAGGAGGTCTTGGTACGACCCCTCGAGTCCGATCCTGTATTCATCGTCGGAGAAATTATTGCTCTGGAAGGCGGTGGATCCCTGGAGGGTGATCATATCGGAGATCTGACGTTTGTATCCCACACCGAACTGGATGGACGACGGAAGTTCGAATGTGGCTGCCTGGATCTGATAGAGGGTGGCCGGGCGGTGTTGATCCGCAACGGTGGCCGTCGTGAGCAATCCTGTTCCGTCGAACTTCATCTGCGGGCCGANNGCACTGACATCGCCGAGCCGTTCGGAAATCAGGTTTGTTGTCAGACCGACGGCAACGCGTTCGCTGAGCCGGCGTGAGAACGTCACCCCTGTCGTAAAGTACTGCGGCTTGAACGACTGCCCGGTCCCGTCCGGATCGCGTGTTGTGGTTACGGGAATCTCGTCAATGGCGAGAGATTTGAGGGACAGGGAGAGGATGCCGAACCCCTCGATATTGGCCGACACACCGCCGTAATTGACGCCTATGTCGGCGATATATGACATATGGGAAAAATACACGTCTGCAGAGTTCTTCATGTCCGCGGTTCCGGCGGGATTCCAGAAGATCGCCTCCACGCCTCTGGAAGTAGAGATGGTCGAACCGCCCATCGCGATATCGCGAGCGCCGACAGGGATCAGGAGCTCCGAGGCTCCGTTCGTCCCCGCCCGATTGCCGGCACCGGCAAATGCCTGGCTCATCGCCAGGATTGCCAGCACCAGGATGGCAACGGATGTAGTTTCGCGTGTCATTCTCTCAACTCCTTGCCGTTAGTATCGATCGAGGATTTGTTGCTCCTGCACCACCGCCACCTTGAGGATCTTGGTGATCCCCACGCCTGGCATATCAATGTGGACGATATACAGTCCGCTGCCGACGGGGAGGCCGGATTCATTGGCGAGATCCCACCGTTCAAACTGACTCGTACTGCTCTTGCGAATGATCCGCACCTGCACCCCCGCGAGGTTGAAGATCTTGATGGTCGCTTCCTGCGGAAGATGCGTGAACGTCACGAACCGGTTGTACTTGTTCAGTTCCTCGGTGTTGGTGCCGTAGTACGGATTCGGAAACACGTTGATCATCGCGACGTCGGCCTTCGCCACAGCAGGGTCATACGAGACAGCGGGTGTCTGGAACGTGAACACATCCGCCGATGAGTTGACGTGGTTCGCCTGGATCGTGAATTCCGTGCCTGCACGGAAGAGTCCTGCCGTGTTCGGCGCTGTCGCCCGGCGGGTGACAATTCCCCACCACATGACAGGGACGGATTCGTCCAGAATGTCTTTGGTCAACAGGGGTGACGGGGTATTCGCGTCATAGGTAACGTCAAAAATAAAGAACCATTCCCGCGTTTGAGCACTGGCGGTGTTGTCTACTCCTTCGTCGGTGTGCGCAGGCGGCCAGTAGCGTCCGTCCACCGTGCCTCCCGCCCGATTGTTTTCCAGGTGCCCCACCATCAGCCGCCGGGGAGGGCTCGCTTCGATGTCGTACGCAGCGAACGGTACACTCCAGTTGTAATCCTGGTAGGCGTACCCCCCGCCGGTATTGACGATCCACGGAGCGAACGAGGGATTCGCCGGTGCAAGACTTGCGGAACGAAGATAGCGATGCCCGCGCGAGAAGTTGGGATCCGACTGCGGGGTTTTGGGGTCCCAGGTTCCATCGGCCGCCGCAAATCGCAATGTCACATTTTTCAGCTTGTCGCTGGTGACCAGGGGATCCGTCCCGGCAAAAGCGGCCCAATTGGGACCCATGCCGATCGCATTACCGTAGCCTTCCAGATAGCCCGTCAACGAGGCGTTGGGATCGGCGCCGGACCACGTGATATCACGCTGGCCGTTTGCCGCCGTCGCATACCCTCTCATACCCGGCACAGGACCCTGTACCTTCACCTGGATGCCGTCGACGATCAGGTAATCGTCATCGCCAGTCTGGTTGGCCTGACCGTCCAGAATGGTCTTTCCGGCATCCACATCCTGCAGCTTCCAGGTAGATCCTTCTGCGCCATCAATGAACGAGACACGGTACGTGTGGCCTGTGGTCCTGGACGGATCGACAACAATCGGCGTGACCGCCCCGTCACTCGGCCCCGTATGAGTAACGGTGTGGATCGTATCCCCGCCGGCGACTGCATAGCGAATGCCGGGGTTCAGGCTGTGGGGGACGATGGTCACAGCCTTGATCGGTGTCTCGAGGTTGTTCGGAATGGCATTCGGGTCGCTGGAATAGCTGTACGCGGTCACCGCAAAATAGTACCGGACGCCATTGATGAGTTGGCTTCCGCTTTTCAGCGCATCGGTTGAAACACTGACAAATCGTTTGATGCCGCTGTCCGTGCCCAGCTGCACCACTTTCGAGGTCACGACGCCCACGTTCGAATCGAACACCTGATCGGTAATGCGGGTGATGCCATCGGCGATGTCGAATACAGCAATCCTCTTGCTTTCAGAAACCGACGCAGATGCCGTGGGCAATTGGTAGACGTTGTAACCCTGGAACGTGTAGCTTTTCACCACCGATGATTCGGTAGCGCGCACGGCATCCTGGTCGAAACCCCAGTTCAGCAGGATCTGATGATCCATCTCAGTCGCCACGACGTTCGGTGCGGGGGGCGGGGAAGGGACCTGGAAGAAGTTATCATAAGCTCCTTGCGCGACCTTGTCGTAGAACTTCAAGAGTGAGATGGCAGAGAGACGATCGACGCCGGGCATTGCCCCTGCGCAGATCTCGGCAACCACCACTTCCTGCGTATCTCCCGGGGCCATCGAGAACGGACCTGACGCCAGACCCATCCGGCGGTCGCTGGCAGGAAAATCATGGCCGTCGAGCCATCCCGTGCCCGCGACCGGATCACCCGTCAGGCAGAATGTTGTCGGATTCCCCAGGTTATCCAGGAAGAATGCCCCGGAGCGGCCGATGCGGCCCCGCATGAAATTGTACATCTGAGTTGATCCTGACGGATCCTGCCGTGTAGGATCTTCCAGATTCGGGTTCGACTTGATGAAATAGAAGAATGACGTCATGGGCAGGTTGCGGTAGCCATCCAGGTATTTGCCGCGGAAGATCGCCTTGCTGCCGGGGGAGAGGACCCGCGGACCCTGGAAGAAATCGAAGCCCGCGGCGGGCGGCGGCAGCGGGGAGTATGTTGCATCGACCGGTCCCGAATTATAGACATAGCCGAGGCTCAGTGCGGTATCGCACCCCACGAGGTCGTCATCGGAGAATCCAAGATCCGGGTCCGCCCACTGGCTCACGTACATGCTGTCCAGCTGGCTGGTTCCTTTGTTGATCATGACGTAGCTTTTGAAGATCATGTTCCCGAGGGCCCCTTCCTGTGCATATGCCCAGTAGGTGAACTGGCACTCAATGCCGACCGGCTGCGCACCGTACAGGTTGTAGACGTTCGTGACGTTGCCGTCATTTGCCACGAACCATATTGTCTGGGAAGCGCCTTTTACGCCGGGGATATCGATCTTCGGATCGTACGCATTGTTGCTGTCGACGTCAATGTACGGAGCACCGTCACGCCACGGCCATTCGTTCCAGTCACGTTCATATTGGGCACGGATCTCCGTCGCGGTTTTCTTCTCATCGTTGATCTCGGAACCCAAGTCGCCCGTTCTGTAATCAGGCCTGACCCGGTAGATCCTGTTTTTGTCGAGGTTCGGGTCTTCCGCAACTCCCGGTGAAAGGTACTTCCCGGGCTGCAGGCCCGATGAATAGGCCGATCCACCGACGCGGACCTGCGGATCGCCGGGCACTTTCGCCGCCCAGAGGAGGCCGCTTTCAAAGATGGCAGTCTTGCGGCTCCCCTTCGGGAACACAAGCCCGGAGTTGTTTTGCGTTGGATCGATGTCCGCTGTCCCGTTATCCCGCAGGACGGTGGAAATATTGTTGATATTCATGTAGGTATACACGGGTGCGCCGTTAGTCTTCCGCAGGGATTCCCCGGCATTGCCCGCCTGTCCTTCTTTCACTCTTGCGAATCCGTTCGCGCTCACCAGAAGCAGGGCGCTCAGGACCGCCGCGATATATCGAGTTGCGTTCATAGCTCGTGAGTTTCTCCCTGGCTTAGTATTCAAGACGGATGCCGGCGCGGATCTGCCGCGGTGGCCCGAAGAAGTACGGCACCGTGGACGACGCAGGGTTGTTCTGGTATTTTTCGTAGTAGTCGATGTCGATGGCTCTGAAGACACGCGCATATTGCGGGCCGTACGTCTGCAGAAGCGGTCCGCCGAGAGTTGGGTCGCTCAAGACGCCGTTGTCGTCAGTCGTTCCTGTTCGCAGGAACACGTTCTGCACGTTCTTCGTATCGAGAAGATTGATCACGTAGACAAACACGTTGGCATTAACGCCTCTGAACAGCTGGAACGTCTTGTCAATGCGCACATCGATCTGGAAGGTCCAGGGGGTCGTCGACGCGTTCAGGGGCTCCACCGGTGTCCGGCTGCGGGCCTCGCCTTCCAGGTCCAGGCCGCCGATTCCCCGGGTAAACGGATGCCCGCTGTTGAAGGTGATCAACGCTGACGCCCCGAGTTGCTGGAGAATCGGCCCGCCGTCGTCCTTCCCGAAACGGTAATCCAGATTGAGATTTCCCTTGATGGCATTGTTGTACTCAAGGGGCGACACGTATTTCGGCATGAACTGCGTGACCCCGTCCAGCGGTGCGCCCACGATGCCGCGGTCGGAGTTGGGGAAGGATCCGGTGCCGCGCGCATCCTGGAAGGCAAGGGACGCGGACGTTTGCAGTCGCTTGATGCGCCGCATGTTGAAGGTGAGCTCGATCCCCTTTGTCGTTGCAAAATCGCCGTTCGTGAAGATGAAGTATGAACCAAACGGCGAGCCCTGGGCGGTGTTGACCTGTTCAAAGAGGACCTGGTCCTTGACATCCTTGTAAAAGGCCGTGGCGTCAAACGCTATGAAATCGCCCATCTGCTGGGTGAAGCCGATTTCATATTGCGTCGTCCGTTCCGGCCGGACATCGAATCCCACCGGCGTATGGATGAAGAAGCCGCCGCGAACATTCTGGGAGGTTAAGTAGTATCCCTGGTACATATCGCGGAGCCGGGATTGCTGGACGAATTGGCCAAACTGCGTGTGGAAGACGGTCCGGTCCGTCACCGGGAAGGAGAGGCCAAGGCGCGGACTGACCGCCTCGAACGGTGAGACCTTCACCATCCCTTCGGGATGGATGGCCCCGCTGTAGTAGTCCATGGACAGTTCCGGACGCGTGGGGTCCACCATCTTGTAGTTATCGGTGTTGATGTAGTCGAACCGGACACCCAGGTTCACGATCAGGTCTCTGTATTCGATCTTGTCCTGCACGTAGGCCGATGCGAATACCGGATGGCGGGCACCCAGAATGCCATCCTGATTCGTCTCGTTACCCAGCGCGTCATAGCCGAAACTGTTCACCCCCACGTTCACCATGATCTGCTCGGGCGTGAGTTTGTTGGGATCTCCGTCTGGCAGGGCATTGTTCGTGGCCATAATGCCGGCCAGGGAGAACACGTTATCGTTGCCCATCGAGTAATTACGCATTGCATACCGCGAAAATTCTCCGCCGATCTTCACCGAATGCTCGGAACCCAACTGAGAGACCAGTGCTCCGGCAAAGGAGATTCCCTCGCGCTTGTATTTCGCGTACCCTGCAACAACGTCGCCGGGAGCATTGAATGCATAATCGAACAGGGACTTGCGCGCTTGACGGATGTACCGCCCGGTCTGCCCGCTGCTCACCTCGGCGGCCGTACGGGTCCACACGAATCCTGCTTCCGCGTTGGCCACACTGTCGCCGTAGGCCATGAAATTGTCCTGCAGATACGGATCCCAGTTCTTTTGGGACTGATAGAAATATCCGGCGGTCACTTCGTAGTAGGTCGTCGGGCTCAGGAGCTGCGTCACCTTGAGGCTGCCGCTGCCGTTATGGTTCAGGACCTGTTCCGTCCGGTCGTCGTTCAGCATGTTCGCGATGGCACCGGGGTTCCGGCAGCTGTTGTAGATGTTCGATTGCGTACTCGACGTATACGTTCCGGCAAGACGCACCGTCATGGGGCTGAAATCCATCGTCAACGTCGACGTGAGGTTGTACTCCTGTCGCGGGTTTGTCCGCAGGGCCCCGGCGGGATAGACGAGGTTGATTGTGTCGTTCGTCGGACCGGAGATCGGGCCGATAGTGATCCCGGGATACGGCTGCGGATTCTGATCGCGCATGTACAGATAGTTGAAGAGTCCAAAGAACTTGAACTTCTCACTCACGAGCGGCCCGCCGGCCGTCCCCGTGAATTCATTGTACCCGTACCAGTTTGCCCCGAGCACTTTTTTCCCGTCGAACGCGCGGCTCCGGCCCTTCAGCGAAATATTGTCGGTGATGTACTGGCCGCTCGCTTTCCAGTTGGACGTTCCCGATTTGAGGGATTGCTGGATGATGCCGGAATTGGCCCCGCCGAATTCCGCGTTATAGCCGCCGGCCTGTACCTGGATCTCCTCAACGGCGTCCTGGACCAGCGTGATGGCCCGGCCACCGAGCATCGGATTAGTAATGGACATCCCCTCGAGGTAGTACCCTACCTCATCCAGCCGGCCTCCCCGGACAAACACCGCGCCGTCCTGCACGACGACTCCCGGCGTCGTAGCGAGGATGTTGTTGATGCCGCGAACGGGGAGGGCAGCGAGATCCTCGCTCGTGCTGATGCGCACGGCGTTCGTCGCACTCTTATTGACGAGCGGCCGGTCCGCAACGATTTCCACGGCTTGAAGGGCAACAGCCTCCGTGGAGAGGACTACGTCCACTGTCGTGGTGAGATCATTGTTCACGCGCACGTTGGACACTGTGTACGGCTGATATCCGACGTAGGCGGATGTGATGGTATAAAGGCCCGGCGGCACATTGACAATGATGAACTCGCCGTTGACGTCCGAGGCGGCGCCAATGGCCGTCCCTTGAACGGAGATGTTGGCGCCGACAAGCGGCTCACGACTGTCCTTGTCGGCGACTTTACCACGAATCTTGCCCGAGGCCGATGCCAGCGCTGGGATGACGAGCGCCAGCACAACAAAGAGCAGGGCTCTGTTGTACATGTGTGTTCTCCCTGGCTAAGATGATGAAAAGACAAGACCGCTCCCTTCCCGTTGGGGCATGTGCAGCACCCGAACGCGGTCGCACCCCTGGCAACCAGGGAGCGGGCAGACCACTGTGAGGAGAAAGAACCTACGAAAGGCGTATCAAGTGTGCTGTGGCATCACCTCCTTCCCGGGCTGGCGTGCAGAGTTCCCGCGGAGACAACTTCCGTCTCCACTCACCAGGACGTTGATGATGCCGGACGTTGTTCCGCGGGGATGTACTATTCACCTGTTTCAGGTTGCACCATAGTACAACGCAGCGGGAAGTTCCTCAATCCGTTTGCGACGAGCTGCGGCTATTGCAGGTTGAAATGGAGGAACATTCGACGGGTCTTCCGGCTGTCGATGGTCCGTTGAACGCGCCCGGCCGTCGTTCGTCGCCGTGAGCAACCTGTTCGTCCCAATCCCGCATCTTCCCCGGCGCGGAGAGTGTATATTCAGGTGTGATGTTCAAACACCGCTTTCCAACGGAGGATCCTATGAGAAGCAGTCTGCGTGGTGTGGTGGTGGCGGCGTGTCTGGCCGGACTTGCCGGCAACGTGTCGGCGGCTGACAAGACACAGGCTGCCCCCCGTGTGACCAGGGAACTGATTACGATCAACCTGATGAACGGGCTCGCGTCCGACAATAAGGGCGTGCGGGAAAGCGCGGCATATATGCTCGGCGAAGAGAAAATCACCGCGGCCGTCGTTCCGCTCATGCAGATGCTGCGCGAGAACGAAGAAGAGTCGACGCGGATTGTCGCCGCTCTCGCCCTCTGCCGGATCGGCGATCCCCGGGGCGTCTACGCGGTGCGCCAGGCCGCCCGGTTCGACGACAACCAGCGCGTGCGGACGCTTTCGGCCTGGTTCTACAACCAGTACGTGAGACCGGGCTCATTTGATTTCATCGCGGTGGAACCGGCAGGGCCGGTGGAGTACGGCGGGAAGTAGGAACGGACCCGGTGAAGACCCATCACGGGATGCGGAGCGGGATGCGGGGCGAAACGACCTGTCGGCTGAGGTTGAGAGCGTTGACCGGCGCATGGTGCGCGGAGAGTTCCTTCCTCCCGGGCGGCAATCCGCGCCCGGCCGGTCACCGCGTCAGTGGATGCCGGCGAGGCGTTCGAACACGCGGTCCCGAAACGATCTGCTCATCGTGAGGCGGGTGCCGTCGTGCAGCACAACGGCATACTCGCCGTGAAACAGCGGCTGCATTTCTTTGATGCGTGGTATGCTCACAATCGTTGACCGGTGGATGCGCAGGAACCGGTCGGTCGCAAGCTGGTTCTCCATATCACTAATCTTCTCGCGGACCAGGTGTTTCTTTCCCTGGCAGTGCAGGCAGACATAGTCTCCCTGGGCTTCGATCCAATCGACCTCCTCCACCCTCACAAAAGTGATACGTCCGGCATTCCGCACCATGATCCTTCCCGGTGCCTGACGCTCCTCCCTGTTGCCGTCGAGCATTTCGATAATGCGCCGGGTCATCTGACTGCCGTTCTTCTGACGCCACTGCGCCTTGGCGCGGTCGAGAGCTTCATGAAACCGCTCCTCGTCAAACGGCTTCAGCAAATAGTCGAGTGCATGCACCTGAAAGGCCCGGAGGGCGTGCTGGTCGTAAGCAGTCACGAAGACCACAATCGGCAGTTCTTCCGCACTCAATGCATCCAGCACCGCAAAGCCGTCCATCTCCGGCATCTGAATATCAAGGAAGATGACGTCAGGCCGCAGCGCCTTGATCTGTTCGACAGATTCGAGACCATCCACACATTCTCCCAAAATCTGCACTTCGGGATCACCCTCCAGCAGCTGGCGAATGCCCTTGCGTGCCAAAGGCTCGTCATCGATGATCAGCGTGCGCATCTGTTCCATTAGACCACGCTCTCTTTGTGATAGGGAATGGTAAGTCGAACATCCACCCCGCCGCCGGCCTGACCTGCAAGATCGAATTCCTGCGCGGCGCCGTACAGCACATGCAGGCGCGTCCGGGTGTTTCTGAGACCGATGCCCTCCCGGATGCCTTCACTTCCCGTTTCGGGCAGCCCCCCCCCGTTGTCGCGCACGTGAATGGTAAGGCTGCCGTTTTCACGGACTGCCTCGACACTGATCAGCGCAGGACCCCGGCGCTTGGAGACACCATGCCTGATGGCGTTTTCCACGAGCGGCTGCAAAATGAGATTCGGCACTAGCGCCTCCAGCGTATCCGGCCCGATCCGCTGATGTATTGTCAGCCGCTCGCCAAAGCGCAACTGTTCGATCTGAATGTACCGGTTGAGGTACTCCAGTTCGCGGCGCAACGTCACCTCCTGCTGCCCCGCACTTTCCAACGTGAGCCGGAGAAACTCGCTCAAGCGCGCAATCATCCTGCTGGCCATGCCGGGATCCTGCCTGATCAGCACCATGATCCCGTTCAGGGTGTTGAAGAGGAAATGCGGCTGCAACTGCATTTCGAGTATCTGCAGCTGCGCCTGCGCAAGCTGAGACTCCAACCGGGAACCCTGCAACTCCCTGTCGCGGTCGCGCTTGTAGAGGTACCAGACGCCCGTCACCATGGACAGCACCAGGAAGGCGACAAGCACGCCGAACCAGGCCGTCTGGGAAAAATGCGGCCGCAGAACAAACGGGAAATCGATTCCCGCCTCATTCCACACGCCGTCAGCGTTGCACGCGATGACGCGAAACCGGTAGGTTCCCGGCAGAATATTCGTGTAAAACACCTCGTGCCGGTTGCCCGCATCGATCCAGTCTTTGTTGAACCCCTCCAGCATGTAGCGGAACCGGATCCGCTCCGGCGCATTCGAGCTGAGACCGGCGAATTGAAATTCCAGATCGCCCTTGCCGGGCGGGTACTCGGTCCCGGCAAGCGGAACTCCCTCCAGATTGTCGATGCGGACCCGTTCGAGGACGATCGCAGGGGGAACCGTATTTGTCGGCAGGTGCGCGGGATCGACCATGACAACGCCAGAGGTGGTCGGGAACCAGAGTTTGCCGTCTGAGGTCCTCGCAACACATGACTGGAATCCTCCGTTGCATTCATCGCTGTACATGCCGTCGCTGATGCCGAACGACTGGAATGTCACCGAGGAACGCCGGCCATCGAGATACGCATACATATCCGAAAGCGCGATGCGGTGGATGCCGTTGTTGGACGAGAGCCAGAGTGATCCCAGACCATCGAGCGCGATGCCCATCAGCCCTTCCTCGGGGAGACCGTGGGTGGAGGTCAGGGATGCGACCTGTGTCCCTTGAACAATGTTGAGTCCGCCACCGAAGGTGGCGACCCACAACCGACCGCCGGAATCCGCTACCATGGTCGTCACCCAGTTTGACGAAAGACCCTCGCTTTGCGTGATGTGCAGTGCGGTGGTCTCGTCCAGCACCGGGGCATTTGGCGCCAGGGGTGGAAGCTGGTACTTCGTCAAACCGTTTTCGCGTGAGGCGATCCAGAGACTCCCGCTGTTGTCAATCAACACCTGCCGCAGACGCATCGGGGTATCGCCTTTCGACGACACTGCGCGGCGAGACTGATCGCCGGTGATGCACCAGAGCCCATCGGTGGCTGAAGCCCAGATTCTCCCGAAGCGATCCTCGGCGAGCGCCGTGGTCAGCCCCACCGGGAACTTCCGCAGGCCGTTGCCGTCATAGCGCTGCACCCCGTCTGCGCCGCCGACCCAGCGTGCCCCGGCACGGTCCCGGAGAAACGCAAAGATGATTCCGCCCGCTTCCATCCGGGAGGCCGCCGCCCGCACAGCAGCAGGCGAACCACCGGGGACGATGGCAGAAGGTACAAAAGCCCCGTTGCGAAACTCCGTGATCTTTCCGGTCGCTGTTGTGGCAATCAGCCTCCCCTGGGAATCCGCAAACAGCGCCCAGACCATGTTGTCAGCGGCATTCTGCCCCGTCTGGAACGTGGTGAATTTACTGTTCAGGAACCTGTCCACCCCTCCCGTGGCAACGCCGGCCCAGAGCACCCCTTCGCGATCTTCGAGGATCGAGAGCACTTCATCGCCCGAAAGGCCGTCCGACGAGGTGAAGTATGTCCCTTTGCCATTGACCAGCCGCGAAAGCCCGCTTGTCCCACTTCCGATCCAGATCGTGCCGCGCTGGTCCTCATACAGGACATTGATGGGCCCCGGGCCCAGCCCGTCTTTCTCCGAGTAGTTTGTGAGTGACACCCCATCGTACTCGTACAGCCCCCGGTCGCGTGTCCCTATCCAGAGCCTGCCGCCACGATCACAGATCATGGCCATCGGTGAGGCCTCCAGCACGAGGCCGGTGCGATAGTGTGTTCCGCTGCCTGGCTTCCCCTTGTCTGAGGCGCCTTTCAAGGCCGCCCCCCCGATGTACGGCTCAAAGCACCCACCCTCACGAATCCAGATTCCTTTCGGTGTCAATGCATAGAACCTCCCGCTGCTGTCTTCCGTGGAGGAAAAGACATAATCGGCGGGAAGCCCGTCGGCGGGAGTGTACAGATGGATGAGCGAGTCACCGCGGAACCGCGCCAGTCCTACCGTCGAGGCCGCCCATACATCGCCGTCCCTGGACTGTGTGAACTGACGGACAACCGCATGATCCAGCTCCGGCGTAACATTGGGCCGCTTCACTTCCCCTTTCCGGACCTGCACCACCCCCATCCCTGCGGTGCCAACCCAGAGCACACTATCACGGTCAACAAGAAGTCCGAGGATGTAATTGATGCGGAGTTCGGGCGTGTTGCGGGTGTTCAGCGTAGAGAAGCCGCTGCCGTCGAATCTGGCGAGCCCCTCCATGGTTCCGAACCAGAGGTAACCGTCGGGAGTCTGTGCAATCGCGCTGACAGAATTTTGCGGCAGGCCCTCCCGCTTTGACCAAACCCGGTGGGCATACTGTGACAAATCCCGTGATGGATCGAGCCCAACCTGTTGCCCGGGCGCGCTTCCAGAAAGGAGACAAACGAACACGATGGAGCGAGTTGCGCACCGCCACATATTTGGGCCTGTTTTCCTTGGGAAAAGGCTTTTTCAACCTGTGGTATGGTACCCCTTTTTTGTCCCTGATTCCACGCAGGGAGCGACGAGGCGCGTATACAAGCGGTGGATTGCAGGATGTGACAGTCAGGCCGCCGATTGCAGTCTCTGGAAGACGCGGTCACGGAACGATCGGCTCATCGTCAGCCGCGTCCCATCATGCAAAATGACCGAGTACTCACCGAACGTCAGCGGCTGCAATTCTTTGATTCTGTCAACATTGACGATCGTTGAACGATGGATGCGCAGAAACCTGCCACGCGGCAGCTGTTGCTCCAGATGGGAGATTCTTTCCCGGACAAGATGCTTTTTTCCCCCGTTGTAGATTCTGACGTAGTCCCGGTCAGCTTCCACCCAGTCAATATCTTCAGCCTTCACAAAAGTGATCCGGCCGGCGGATTTGACCATAACCCGGAGGCCGGTTTTCATCTCCGATTTTGCGCGGAGGAGAAGCTCTTGAACAGAACGATCCCCCTGTTCCAGCTCCTTGACCACGAGTTGATCCATTGCCCGGCCAAAAGCGTCATGGAGCCTCTCTGCATCGACGGGATGGAGAAGAAAATCCAGAGGCTGGTACCGGAATGCCTCCAGTGCCGTGCTGTCGTCGGCAGCGGTAAAAATGACTGCGGGTTTGGTAACGCTGGTGAGCCGTTGGAGAAGGGAAAATGCCCCCCCTCCCGGGAGATTAACATCCACAATCAGAACATCGGGGGCCCGGGTGGCGAGCAGGGATTCAACGTCCTTGATGGAATTCGCAGTTCCGGCGATGCGGGATGAGCGGTCCTGTTGCACAGTGCGCAGCAGCAGGTCATTCGTGGCAGCATCGGTCAGAGCCACCACCACAGAAAGAACACGTCCCGTCTCCATCACTTCTCTCCTCTTCGGTTCTCCTGTGTGTACGGGACCGGGAGGGGGAGGTTTCACTTCTCGCCGAGTCGGCGGAACCGGTATCCCCGGCGGCGAAGGGCGTCAACGAGTTCGTTGAGCCGCGAGTAGAATTTGTCGGTCCGGTCCGGGTGGGTGCCGATGTGCACAAGCAGAAGAAACCCGTTCATGCCTGTCGCGGATCGTTGCTCGTAGCCGAGGATGCGAGCCATGATGGTGTCAGAAGGGAGATAGTGCGCTCCCATATCGGGCGTTGTATAATCGGCGTTCGACGACGTGCCGGGAGTAAAATTCACCAGCGTCAGACCTCCCAGCCGGGACCAGGCGGCGATGGAATCGTTAAACCACTCGTACGCGGGGAGGAAGAACCGCACTTCTGCTTTCGGGATGCCACAGGATTCCAGTGCAGCGATGTTTGCCTGAAGATCATGCAGAAACTCTGTGCGGCTCACCAGGAGGGAATCGCGATTTTCCCAGGGCACATAGAGGAGATGCTTGTCGGAATGGGGGCCCAGGTAGTGGCCATCCTCGTGAAGCTCTCTGACCAGCGCGCGGAAGGCAGGGTTCCTATAGAAGTCTCCGGTTAAGAAGAACGAACCATGGATTCCCTGGTGCAGCAGTGTTTGACGAATCGTTTCCCCCCCGTCGCCGAATTCGTGTCCGGTGAAGACCAGGTAAATGATCCGTTGGGTCGTGTCGAACCGCACAATCCCGCCGTGATCATATACCGTGTGCGCCTCCAACACCCCGGCGGCGGGTGCAGGAGCAGCAACAGCGAGCATAAGCAGCAACGCGAAGGTGCGTGGCATCAGCGGTCTTACCTCATCATGATCATTTTTCGTGTGGCGACGAACGACTGCCCGCCGCCTTCGGCCGCCGCGCGCAATCTGCACAGATAGACCCCGGAGGGCCGGCCTGATGCATCCCACACCACCTGATGCGTCCCGGCGGATGCCACCGACGACGCCAGGAGCGCAACCCGTTCGCCCAGCAGGTTATAGATCTCCAGGCTGACGAATGCGCGGCGTTCCAATGTGAACGTTATCGTCGTGGTTGGGTTGAACGGATTCGGGGAATTCTGTTCAAGCCGGTACTCTGCCGGGGCAACGCCTGAAGGTCGCAGGCCATCCAGGCTGCCCCGGTAGCTCCATTGCACTGCATCGAACGCGAGTTCCTGGCCGCCGATCGACGAGGCATCCCCCAGTTTCACCGACCCGCCTTCATTCTTGATGAACGGGTACGTGCCGAGGGAGACCCAGGCGTTGGTCACGGACTTCTGGTCGATGATGACGGTGGCGGTCCCACCCGCGGAACTCACGACATATCGCGCGGCTGTCGCATTGCTCAAGGGAATGTACGCCAGCACTTCGTATGTGCCGTCACGCGAAAGATTTGGCGTCCAGGATGCGTAACAGGTGTCGGCGGATCCGGTTTTGGTATATGCATACCACATGTGTCCGTCGATCCCGCGAAGCAGATCTTTCCACATCCACATCGACGCGGGGGCGCTGGTGTGCATCGTGAATCCCCCCGCAAACTGGAGATCGTCCACGAGCGTATCCGCAGGTTGGACGGCGGTGGCTCGCGTCGCGATACACCACGCAACCTCGTTCAGATTCTGGAACCCATTGTTGTAACCCGGCCAGTCATACCGGACATTCTTGCCGTAGTAGTTTGAGTATCCGCGATTTTTGTCGCCGTACGGATCATTGAACACAAACGTGTGTTCCTCCGCACCCAGTCCATGGGCAAGTACCAGGTGTCCTGCGCTTGTCAGCAAAACGCACATGCTGAAGGGATAGCCCGCCGAGATTTCCGCGAGGGCGACGCTGTGCGGCGTGGCATCGGTTTGTGTGGCTGCGAGTCCGTGCGCGCGGTAGTAATCGGCCATGCGGGAATAGGGGCTGCCACTTGCCCACATGTAGCCGTACCCGCCATAGCCCGGGACCCCGTTGGGATCTGCAGCTGCCCCGCTGAATGGGGTTTCGCGAAAGTGGTATTTATCTGCAACATAGTTGCCCCAAGGCGAGACATGCGCCGAAGGCCAGCTGCAGGTGATATTCCACGGAGGAAGGATGTGATAATAGGCCAGGACCATGATGGCTTGCGTGGGAGCACATGCGGAACCGCCGCTGAACCAGTCAGGTGTGTCATAGAGCTGGTGGACATATGGGATATCCAGCTGCGACGCCGCAGACCCGGTTGAGGGGGAAGGCGCCGGGCGAAACCGGACTGTTACCGGCAACGCAAACACGACGTGCGCAGCCAGCGATCCATCTCCCGACGGAATCACCGAAGCGATCTCACGTTGCGTGAATGTCTGGCAGAAAATCGTCCCATCCGGGGCATAGGCCGGGTCCATTTCACACACCGCGTCCGTGTGCGTCACCTGCACCGGCACTCCCCCGCCCGGATTCACGGTGAAGAGATCGGCATTGAGGACGCGGACCCCGTCTGTGGTGACGCGGGCAAAGGCAACCCGGCGGGAATCAGGGGACCATGAAGGGTGTCTTCCCGGTCCCAGCGATGATGTCTTTCGTGACACAGCATCATAGACAATGATGCCACCGTCTAATCCGGAAATGAGGAGTTTTGTACCATCAGGAGACCATTGGGGATCGTGATATCCCCGCGGGCCTGCGGTGACCACGATATCCAGCCGGGACGCCAGGTCCCGGATGTGGATCTGGTCATCTGCATCATTGAATGCCACCTTTTGCCCGTCAGGAGAAAGAGGGGCCAGATTCGCGTAGTACCCCAATTCGTAGCGTTGTTCCGTGTGCCCGTCTTGTACCACGAGTTCCGTTCCGACGGTGAAGGCGATCCGCCCGTCACGAGCGAAGCTGATTTGCCCTATTCGACTGCCAAACGCGTGGACGGGTTCATAGGATCCGTCGAAAAGGTTCAAGACGGCCGGCGCCTGGGCGCCATCCGGCCTGACGATTTTGAAACCAATCCGGTCGCCGGAGGGTGAGACGGCAAGATGAGACCCGACGCCGGGTCCGGCCGCCAATTCCCGCAGCTGTCCCCCTTCGACAAGATAAATCGCGGAATGAAAACTGTTTGAACAGACGATCCCCGCTCCGGTCGGCAGGGGTTCGGCAAGAGTGCCGGCGTCTTCCTCAGGCGTCTGGGCCGCCGCAGGCACGGCGCCCAGGATCATTCCCGTCAGGAGTAATCGCTTCAACGGTGACATAGACCAGTCTCCTCTGATCTTCAGGATAGAGGGATTTTCCGTGCGATGCAAGCCGGGTCATTTGTGCACCATATGAAACATAAGACCATATATGAAACGAAGGGCAAAAGAGGTTGATTCTGGAGGAACTTTCGTGCATCTTTAGCTTATGATGACCTCTCGTGAACGCTGGATCGCTCTTCTTTCCGGTGAACGACCTGATCGAATTCCGACGGACTACTGGGCCACTGACGAGGTGACCGCGAGACTTCTGCAGGAATTTGCATGCCCCGACAAAGAAGCCCTGTATACCCGATTGAACATTGACGGCGTGTTCGACGTCAAGCCCGTGCGCATATGCGATCACCATCCGGATGATCCGCAGGCAGATATCTGGGGGCTTCGCCGGAAGGCCATCGATTACGGAGCGGGAAGCTACGACGAGTTTGACAATCATCCGTTGGAACTGGTCGAATCTGTCGATCAGATTCACGCCTACCGATGGCCGGCGCCGGAGGACCATGATTTTGACCGGTTCACGCGCGATATTGCCGCCGCACCCCGTCACAGGGTAGTTCGTGTCGGCGACTATGAACCGTTCCTGCTGTATTGTGCGCTGCGCGGCATGGAACTCGCCATGATGGATTTGAAAGTCGAACCCGAAATCGTCGACGCGGCACTCGAACATATCTTCCAATACCACTATCTGCTGAACGCGCGGTTGTTTGAAATCGCCCGGGGCCGGGTGGATATCACATACGTTGCCGAAGACCTCGGCGGACAGACATCGCTGTTGTTCGGGGTACCGGAAATCCGGAAATATATCCTTCCCCGGCAGAAAAAAATGGCCGACCTTGCCAGGAGCTTCGGGGTCCATGTGTTTTACCATACGGACGGCGCCGCCAGGGAGATCATCCCCGATCTCCTGAGTGTGACGGGTATAGAAATCCTGAATCCGATTCAATGGCGCTGCCCGGGAATGGAGCGTGAGGGCCTCGTGCGGGACTTCGGCGGGCGGGTCATCTTTCACGGGGCGGTCGACAACCAGTTCACCCTGCCATTCGGGACCGTCCAGGATGTTCGGAACGAGGTCCTGGACAATATTCGCATCTTCGGCGACAGCCGCTGGATTTGTGCACCGTGCCACAACCTTCAACCCGTGACGCCGACGGCGAATATCGTCGCGCTGTATGAAACGATTCACGACAACGGAATTTTGTAACACTGAAGACCTTCAAAAACGAGGAGACGCACTGCCATGGAAGATCTGAAGAAGCTGTACGACGCCATACTCACCGGGAATTTCAAAATTGCCAGAGAAACCACCCAGCAGGCGCTGGCTGCGGGAATTGATCCGCAGGCGCTTGTGCAACAGCAGATGATTCCGGCCATGGATGAAGTAGGCCGGAGGTATGAAGCCAACGAGTACTTCGTCCCCGAGCTCTTGATCTCCGCGCGTGCGATGAAGGCGTCGCTCGAGCTCATCCGCCCCTTGCTCGCCGCCAAAGGGGCCGAACCGGCAGGCCGTGTCGTGATCGGCACTGTCAAAGGCGATTTGCATGACATCGGCAAGAATCTGGTCGCAGCTATGCTGGAAGGCGCAGGGTTCGAGGTCATCGATCTGGGCGTTGACGTTTCGCCGGAGAAGTTCATCGCCGCGTTGAACGAACGGCACGCGACCCTTGTCGCCATGTCCGCACTGCTCACGACGACGATGAACTCCATGAAGACGACGGTAGAGGCGATCAAAGCCGCGGGCGTTCGCCAAAAAGTGAAGATCATGATCGGTGGCGCGCCGGTAACACAGAAATATGCAGATGAAATCGGCGCCGACGGATACAGCAATAATGCAAACGCTGCAGTCGCACTCGCACGGAAACTCGTCGCAGCATAAAAGGGATGCTATGACCTCTGTACTGGCACAACTCCTTGGCCCCGGTCTGGTGATCACGGACGGTGCATGGGGCACGCAACTGCAGGCCCAGGGTCTCCAGCCCGGTGAATGCCCCGACGGGTGGAATCTCACCCATCCCGATCGCGTGCGGCAGGTCGCGCAAAGCTATGTCGATGCGGGGAGCAGCGTCATTCTCACCAACACGTTCCGGAGCAACCGGATAACCCTTGCCGGTCATGGTTTGGCCGACCGGGTTGAGGAGATCAACCGCGCAGGTGTGGCGATTTCCCGATCCGCCGCCGGCGCGCGCGCCAGGGTTTTCGCTTCCATGGGACCGACGGGCAAGATGCTTATGATGGGCGAAGTCACCGAAGAAGAAGTCTTCGCGGCATTCGCCGAACAGGCCGCTGCGTTGCACGCGGCCGACGCCCTGGTGCTCGAGACCATGACGGATCTCGAAGAGGCACGCATCGCCGTGCGCGCTGCGAAAACCACCGGCCTGCCGGTGATCGCGTCCATGGTGTTTGATTCCGGCAAGGACAAAGACCGCACCATGATGGGTTCAACGCCGGAGGAAGTCGCCGGCGTTCTTGCGGAAGCAGGTGCCGACGTCATCGGCGCCAACTGCGGGCTTGGCATGGAGGACTACATCCCGGTCGCGCAACGCCTCCGTGCCGCAACCTCGCTGCCGGTCTGGATCAAACCCAACGCCGGGCTCCCGGAGCTGGTCGACGGCCATATTGTGTATCGCACCACTTCCGCCGAGTTCGCCCGGCTCGCGGGAGGGCTGAAGGACGCCGGTGTGGCATTCGTCGGCGGATGCTGCGGCACCTCCCCCGCGTTCGTCCGGGCACTCCACGCAGCGCTGCTCGCGTAACTGCCCCGTGTGATCGCCCCGTGAAACTCAAACTGATTGCCTGCGAAGTTCTGTATCGTGAGATGTGCGCCCTGATTGCGCGCTCACCCCATCAGGTGGACCTCGCGTTTCTGCCCAAAGGCCTGCATGACATCGGTTCTTCCGGCATGCTTGAACGTCTGCAGGCAGCCGTCGACGGCGCGGATACGCCGGGCTACGATGCGCTGATCATGGGCTATGCGCTCTGCAACAACGGCATCAGCGGGCTCCGCGCCCGCACCCTTCCTCTGGTCATCCCGCGCGGCCACGATTGCATGACGCTGTTCCTCGGCAGCAGGAGTCGCTACCAGCAGTATTTCAACGACAATCCCGGCACGTATTTCCTGACACCCGGCTGGATCGAACGCGGCGAATCGGCCGGAGAGCTGCGACAGCTCTCCATTCAGAACCGGAACGGGATGGACCTCACGTACGACCAGCTCGTCGCCCGCTATGGAGAAGATAATGCCCGGTATCTCTTCGACGAGCTGTGCGACCAGACCAAGCACTACCGGCAGATCACGTATATCAACATGGGCCTCGACACCGACAGCCGCTTCCACGACCTGGCCGAAGCACGGGCCCGCACCAACGAGTGGAAATTCGACGCCGTCGAGGGGGACTTATCGCTCCTCGAACGGCTGGTGTTCGGGACCTGGCCGGACACGGATTTCCTCGTGGTCCCGCCCGGGCACCAGGTGGTCACCACGTATGATGACCGCATCATCGCTGCAGAAGCGGTGCAGGAATGAACGACACGGTGCGCATTCATCTTCGCCCGATGGGTGTGACGTTCGAAGTCGCCCGTCATACGCCCTTGCAGGACGTGCTGTTTCCCTATGGGGTCGAATTTCCCTGCGGTGGGAAGGGGAAATGCAAGGGATGCAGGGTGCGTGTCATCGAAGGGGCGCTGGCCGTCACCCCCGAGCAGGAACGCATGCTGTCCGCTGAAGAACGTGACGGCGGGTGGCGCCTTTCGTGTCAGTGCAGGGCGGACGAAGATCTCGTGCTGGAACTCGCGCAATGGGAAGCGCAGATTCTTGCAGACACTTCCAGCTTCACCTTTGCCCCACGGCGCGGCCTCGGCATCGCCGTTGACGTCGGTACGACCACCCTGGTCGCACAGCTGCTGGACCTCGAACAAGCGGATGTGCTCGCTGTACGGACGGCCCTCAATCCCCAGGCGCGATTTGGCGCCGACATCATGTCGCGGGTGGGCTATGCCGTGGCCGAACACGGTCAGGACAAACTTGTTGACGTCGTCCGGCGCCAGATTGAACGGATGATCGCCGAACTTCTTGAGGCGGGACACCGGCCGGGCCAGGAGATTGTCGATGTTGTACTGGTCGGCAACACGGTCATGCACCACCTGTTCTGCAATTTGAGTCTTGAGCCGCTCTCGCATTACCCTTTCGCAACCGAACATCTGGCGGGCGTGACCCTGTCAGGAGCGGATCTCGGATGGGAGATCCCCGGCAATCCCCCGGTGCGTTTTCTCCCGAATATCGGCGGATTTGTGGGGAGCGATATTCTTGCCGGTGTGGTTGCGACACATCTTCACAAAGATTCCCGCCCGAACGCGTTGATCGACCTTGGGACGAACGGCGAGATCGTCATCGGTACCGGTGACCGGATGCTCTGCGCATCCACTGCGGCTGGCCCTGCGTTTGAAGGAGCGCGGATCTATATGGGAATGCGCGCCTCGACGGGGGCAATCTCCGCCGTACGCATCGATGCGGGAGGCTTCAGCTGCCACGTCCTCGGCAATGTCCCCCCCCGCGGGATCTGTGGAAGCGGTCTGGTGGACGCCGTGGCCTGCGCACTTGACCTTCAACTGATCTTGCCGGGGGGCAGGATGCAGGGAGGGGAGAAGTCCCTTACGCTGGCGGACCCGGTGAAGATTTCCCAAACCGATGTCCGCGAGCTCCAGCTTGCCAAGGGGGCAATTGCCGCCGGAGTCCGCCTCCTCCTGGGGCAATGCAACCTGGATGCCGCCGCGCTGGCGCGTGTCCACCTCGCAGGCGCCTTTGGCAACTATATCGAAACCGCGAGCGCACGGCGGATCGGATTGCTGCAATTCCGGGCCGACCAGATTCATCCGGCAGGCAACACCGCCCTGCTTGGCGCGAAGATCGCCCTGTTCGCCGACCCGGAGATTTTTGCCACACTCGCCCGGAAGATCACGCACGTATCGCTCAGCGAGCTTCCGGACTTTCAAGACACCTACGTCGAAGAAATGCTGTTCCCCGCATGAGACACAGGGACACTTGCACGCAACTGTGAAGAAGGATTCCATGGACAATCCCCTCCTCGTCGACACCATTCTGAATTCCCCCGGCCGGCTTTTTATGCCGATCCTGACATTCCCCGGCGCGCGCCTCGCCGGCACAACGGTCAGGGAGATGGCGACCAATCCGGTAAAACAATGTGCCGCCGTGGAAAAGCTGCACGAGCAATTTCAGACGCCGTTCGTGATGACGGCGATGGACCTGAGCGTCGAAGCCGAAGCATTCGGCGCAACGGTCAAGATGGAGGACTGGGAAGTTCCCACCGTGATAGGAAGACTCGTGACCGACTTCGACGGGATTCATGCGTTACCCGTTCCGCAGGTCGGCTCGCGCAGGACGGGAGTTTATCTGAACGCCGTTCGTCGCATGTGCGCAAACATCACCGATGCAGTGATCCTGGGAGGGATCATCGGTCCGTTCTCACTGGCGGGGCGATTGTACGGCGTGAGCGAGGCGCTCACGGAAACCGCCGGCGAACCCGAATTGATTCATGCGCTCCTCGAGAAAACGACCGCGTTTCTGACGGACTACATACAGGCCTTCAAGGATGCCGGCGCTCGCGGAGTGATCATCGCCGAGCCGACCGCCGGACTCATGTCGCCGTCGGCGGTCAGACAGTTCTCCTCGCCGTATATCCGCACCATGCTTCAGGCGGTGAACGACAGGGATTTCCAGGTCATCGTGCACAATTGCGGGGCGAAGATCGGGCATGTACAGGCAATTCTTGAGAGCGGGGCACGCATATTCCATTTCGGCAAACCTATGGATATTGTCGCGGCGCTGGAGCAGGTACCGGAGGAGATAATTCTGTGCGGGAATCTGGACCCGGCGGAGGTGTTTGTCAACGGGACTGTTGCGGAGGTCCGGCTCAAGACGCAAAATCTGTTACAGTTGACGGCGCAGCACAAGAATTTCGTGATCTCCTCAGGCTGCGATATTCCGTCGCATGCTTCTCTCCAAAATCTCTGGGCCTTCTTTACCGCCTGACGCGTGCGCGCCGGGGTCCATCAGGGGAAAAACCGGTAGTAGGGGCTGGCGGCCGCCATCCGCTTCAGCAGAAGCGCAAGTTCCCGCGCATGGTAGTCACCCCACATAGTGGACTCACCGCAAGGAATCGTGCGGCCAGGCGGTATGTAATCCCAGCCGTTCGGGCGGTGATACACCGAATGCAGGATGAGCCCTTCATGCTGTGGATCAACTGAGAGATACGGCTCGCTGAACAGGGTCCGCGCCACCGTCAAGCCTGCGCCCAGGTACTGTTTCCCTCCCTCCTTCTCCCCCGATTCGGCAAGCACGTTTGACAACCGTATAAGTCCCTGAGCGGCGATTGCCGCGGCAGAACTGTCCACCGGCTCATACCGATTGAACGGATCGGCCGGACGGCCAAGATAGTCCCCCATGCGTGCCAGTCCGGGAGCCCCAGTATCCCAATACGGAATCCCATCGACGGGCGTCCAGGCAAGATAGAAGTCCGCGACTGCCAGGGCTGTTCTCAGGAATCGTTGCCGAACGGCCTCCTTGGGATCCGCGGGCACGAAGGCCTGTTCTGGAAGAACGGTGAGGAACTCCAGTTGTTCGGCGAAACCGCACAGGATCCAGGCAAGCCCGCGGGTCCACGTGCTGAACGGGGAATACCCTTGTTGCGTGTTCGGACACCGGTAGGAACCGTCATTGACATTGAAAATCGACTCATGTGCAACCCTGCCATTCACATCATAGGTATCCCGCCCTTCCCCAAAGTAGACGTTATATTTCGCAGTCGCGTCTGCATGCCGGATCAATCGGTGCAGGAGTGAGATTTTCCGGTCGCGTTCACCCATCAACACATGGCCGAGCTGGTACGCCACGGCGAGTGAACGCAGAGAGCGCACCGTATCCGCAAAGAGCGAGTGAGGACCATTGAATGAATACATGAACCCTTCCCCCCCTCCCAGATCGGTCCACCGTGCCGCCTGCACCGCTCCGCTGATTTTCAGCGCCAACTGGTAAAATTCCCGTTCCCACGCGTCATCGGGGATCTTGTGCTCGTTCATCAGGCGCAGCAGATTCCCATAGGTGCTGATATTGTTGAATCCGTGATCATGGACACCGATGTGGCTCACGTGGGATGACATATGCTGCACCGTGGCCTGACGCCCGATTGAGAGGAAGCGATTCTCCCCCGTGGCGTCAAATTGTAGAATGGCAGCCCCGAACTGGAACCCCTGCGTCCATTCTGTCCACCCGCGGGAAGTATATTCTCCCTTGACGGTAAAGACGGGTGTTCCCCGGGATGGATCCCAGCGGGCATGCAGTGCATCGATTTTTTCGGCTGATACTGCAAAAAGCCTGTCAATCTGTGGCACAATGGATGCAGGCGTAAGGGATGTATCGATGCTGATCATAGAGAAAGTCGAGGCTGAAGTGAAGGAAGAGCGGTTTCCGGATGTTAGAATCGCCGGATATGCATTCCGCCGTCAAGATAGATCACGCTCCCGGTGGAATACGGGAAGGAGCCGGTGACGATCGCACTGACGGCCTTTCCGACATCATCGGGGCTTCCCCACCGGTTTTGTGGCACCAGGCCGTCGCCGAGCAAACGGTCGTATTTTTCCTTGACGCTGGCAGTCATGTCTGTGGCCATGATTCCCGGACGGAGCTCGAACACCTGGATTCGTGATGAGGCGAGACGTGCCGCCCAGAGTTGCGTCACCATTGACAGCCCGGCCTTTGACACGCAATACTCGCCGCGATTCAATGACACGGTGTTTGCGGAGATCGATGAGATATTCACGATGGAGAATCCGTGGGGAAGCACCGGATCGGGCCGCTGCGAGAGCCAGTAGTTCGCCACTGCCTGCGTCAGAAAATACGGTCCCTCCAGGTTCACCCGCAGCACGTGTTCGAAAGACTCCAGCGAGGTTTCGGTGATATCCGCGCGGACCAGCGGACCGATGCCTGCATTATTGACGAGCACATCAATTCTGCCCAGCGCGCTGAGCGTTTGTTCGACGAGGCGGACCCGCTGTTCGTGCACCGCCATATCCGCCTGGAACGGAATGAAGCGTTGGTCAAGCTGGCTTTGGCGGGACCGGCAGAGCTCCACGGTTTCGCCTGCCGCGTCGGCGTTCCCGGAAAAATTCACAACGATGGAAAAGCCGCGCTCTGCTAGTCGAACGGCGATACCGCGTCCCAAGCCCCTGCTCGCGCCGGTGACGATGGCAACTGGCATCGTGTCAGCCATGTGCTCTCCGCTTTCGTGAAGACAAGATATGTTGCAGAGCGGGACCGCGCAGCTCCGCATTGGCAAGATCATGATACAATTCAGGGCGCCGAGACGCAACCACGGCGAGTGTCCGTGGGTGCGATTCCCGGAAATAGAAATGGGTCACCCGCCCCCTGTCGATCTGGATATCGGCGGTCAGCACGCCGGTGCTTCTGCCCATATCAGCCAGGACAAGGCCGTCCCGGCCGATAAGACTCGTCCGCCCGATCATCTTGCCGGGAGCCCAACTCCCCTCGGGGTACCCATAGCAGGCGGAGAGGACGGGCAAGCCGGTATCGATCGCCCGGGCCCGGTAGCGGATCTCCCAGTCGACCTCACCCCAGCCGGCCTGGACATGAGGAAACAGCAGCAGTTCAGCTCCCCGCAGCATCAGCACCTGCGCAACTTCCGGGTATTCGATATCCATGCAGATCATGATGCCGATCACGGCACAATCCAGATGGAACACCGGCAGATCATTCCCACACCTGATCCCGAGATCCTGTTCGGCCTCGATGGCATGCGATTTCTGGTAGCAGCCCACGATCAGGCCGCGTCTATTGAACACGACAGCATAGCTCGACTTTGTGCCCCGCCAGGTGCCCAGCATCGGCATCACGACGTTCATCCGGTATTTGCGTGCCATGCGCCCGACCATCCGGGTAAACGGCCCGGGGATCGGGTCCGCTCTATACTCCGATTTCCTGTTCGAGGTTGAACGATGCGCGAGGTTCGCGTATTCGCCGAACAACACGAGATCGGAGCGCCGGGTCCCCGCGATCTGCAGCATCCCGATGATACTCCGGCGATTATTTCTCTGCCGTTCCTGTGCCGTTGTCCCCGGGAGAACAGCGGGGAGTTGGGCACTGCTGACCCGTATGGGCCGTCTCATGAGTGTTCCTCCGTCCCGTCCGCCGCCGCGAGTTCCAATTGTTGTTGTTTCCGGAAATACACGACGACCCCCGCACCCAGTGCTGCAACGCCCAACCCGAGGGTGACCGCCAACACGTGCACGGCGGCCGATGCCGGGACCAGAGACAGTCCCATGACCGTCACCCCGATCGCCATCGTCAGCATGCCGACGATTCGGTACGAGGTGAGTGCATTACGGCCCCAGCGGAGCGGTTCCGCCGTGGCCGGGGTGTCCAGATCCAGGGAGAACTGTTCCTGCCGTGCGATGGTCGCCGGATTCTTTTCCTTGAACATGGCAGAGAGGAAGAACACGAGTGTTGCGACGCCGACCCCGCCGAAGATGTTCACTTCATATTGATACGGTGTCACATCAATGACCACGTTTGCCAGCAGCACGGTGATCAAGCCTGCCGTGGAGGACGCAATCGCCGCCCAGGACGGTGTCTTGCGATAGACGAACCCCAGCATGACCGGCATCAGCATGGACGGTGAGAACCAGGAGTAATAGAGGAGTGCGAAATCGAACACCCCTTTTGACCGTTGGACAATGATGGCCGTGATAATGGCCAGAACGCCGAGCGTAAACGCGGCGAGCCTTCCCATGCGGAGCAGCTCTTTTTCCGCCGGCGCCTTATGATATACTTCCGTACGAACGCGCACATAGACGTCTTTCACGAGAATAGAGGCCAGATAATTCAGCGCGGTATCCGTGTGCGTCATGGTCGCCGCCAGAATCGCAGAAATCGTGAGTCCGATCAGACCGTTGGGGAGCAGCGTCAGTGCAAGCGTCACAAACGACGCTTCCGCCGGCTCGGTCAATTGCGGCCACATGGTGTTGATATGAGGCCAGAGCACCCGGGCGGCCATGACAGGCGCTATCCACAGAACGGGTATGATCAGGCTGAGGGCGGCACAGAGGACAGCCATCTTGCGCGCGCCGCCTTCGGTCGGCACGCTGTAGTACCGCTGGCCAATGTGCCATGCGGCGTTATATCCGATGAAGGTGCTGACCATGTACGCGAGGTAGAATTCGGGCTTGCTCCACACTTCCGCCAGTCCGAGATAGCCGGACGGTGCTTCAGCGACGAGGCGTGTGAGTCCGTGTGTGAAGCTACCCGATCCCAGGGCAATGAAGGCGAGGGGAAAGATCAGCAGTGTTACGATGAGGATGATGAAGAACTGCAGCGTATCCGTGATCACCACCGCCCAGAGACCTCCGGCACTGGTGTAGATGAGCAACACAATACCCGTGATGATCATGGATGCCTCGAGGCCGCTCACCTGGAACAGCCCCAGGTTCACGTTCCATCCCATGATGCCCAGCGCCGATGCAACAAAGATGCACAGGATATATATGCCCAGACCGAGCCCCATGATCGAGGGAACGATGGACAGGAGCGTATAGTAGTACGTCGTCCCCTGAGAAAACCGTTTCGTGAGGAATTCCATGGGCGAGGAGAGGCGGGAACGGCGCCACAGGCGTGCATAGACCAGATACCCGAGACCATATCCCCAGAACGCCCCGGTAAAGAGCACGATGGCTCCGGTACCGTGCTTATAGGTGTACCCCGCGGCGCCCACGAACATGAATGCGGAAAACCCGGCGACGAATGTCGAGAGGCCGGAGAACCACCATGGAATTTTGCCGCCGCCTTTGAAGAAATCGTCTACGGTTCTATTGAACCGTGCCAGATACAGCCCCACTCCGGACAGCAGCAGGAGATAGCCGGCAACCACAAGAACATCCAGGATGTTGACCTGTTTAATATCACTGAGGGGCATGGAAGTCACGTTTCTGTTTGGTGATGAGGGGAACGATCCGGCGGATCAGCCCGGCGGTCCTGTGCCGCACGAGGTGATGGGCATGTGTGATGGCTTCCTCCAGCGCGGTTTCGGCATTTACGAGTGTCTCCAGGTCTGCGAACCCGTCCGCGCCAACGAATTCTTCCCGCGGGCCCTGGACGTCGCCCACCACGGCGGCGGCGGGGATGCCGGAGCGGCGGGCGCGCGCAAGAACTCCGGCCAGGACTTTGCCGAATCGTGTTTGCCGGTCGATGCGTCCCTCGCCGGTGATCACCGCCGCGGAACGGCGGAGCGCTGCATCGAATCCGGTGTGCTCAAAAACCAGATCGATCCCCGGAAGCAGTTGCGCCCGGCAAAAGGCAAGCAGGCCGGCGCCAAGTCCGCCGGCTGCGCCGCTGCCCGGAAACAGCTGGACATCGGTGCCCAGTTCTTTCCGGATGACATCCCGGTAGCGCATCAAGGCCGCGTCAAGCAGTGCGATGTCGGAAGATGAAGCTCCCTTTTGCGGGCCGAATACCGCCGATGCCCCTTCCGGACCGGTCAGGGGATTGCGCACATCGCAGGCGACCACCACCCGGACTCCCCTGATCCGCTGATCCAGCCCCCGGAGATCGATGGCGTCAAGGTTCTGCAATGCGGCGCCCCCGGGAGGCAGCGGCCGTCGGCCGGCATCCAGAAATCGCACGCCCAGAGTTTCTGCCATCCCTGCCCCGCCATCATTCGTTGCGCTGCCGCCGATCCCGATCAATAGTGTCCGTGCTCCCCGGTCAAGCGCGAGCAGCATCAGCTCGCCGACGCCGGCCGTCGTTGTGACGCACGGGTCCCGCTCTCCTTCCGGGACCAGGGTCAGTCCGGCAGCCTCCGCCATCTCAATGACAGCGACACGGGACTCCTCGACATATCCCCAGCGGGCCGTAACCCTGCGGCCGGGAAGCGGACCGGCGACAACGTTGTGCAGGATGACACCGCGGAGCGACGGAACGAGCACGGCAAGCAGGCCCTCTCCCCCATCAGACAACGGATGGAGGACCGCCTGCATGGCGGGGAAGGCATCATGAATGCCCTCTTCCATTGCCTCTGCCGCTTCCCGGGCGCTGAGCGAGCCCTTGAACGAATCTGGAGCGACCAGGACTGTTGTGTCGCCCGGTGGGAGCGTGGATGTCATTCTTTTGTAAAGCCCGGCACCCTCCATTGGAATTCCGGATCCACGTACGGTTCATCGTTTTCATGACCCGCGGTAATAGCGAGTTTGCGCTTCAGAAGGTCACCGAGATTCTTGTAGTAGATAAACGTTGTTTCGGCGACATCGGAAATCATGAGCCATTGCACCTGCGATGTCTCCCAGAGAGCGAGGAGGTCCTTCGTATTCTGGAGATCATCGATGACCATCTTGCGGAGAAGCTCGCGGCAGGCGGCACGCCGTGCAGTGTCGGTCGTATTGAGATACGTATGGACGCCGGCCACCCACGCGGTGACTGCCCGTTGTGTCCGATACCAATACAGGAGCGCGCGCGTCCTGTCATACTGATCCTGCGCGCAGGCACGTGCCGATGGTGTCGATGCGCGCTCGAGCAGCGATTTTGCCAGGGCAACCGCCTTGTCCATCCGGGGGAAAAGATCCGTATCCATATGCGTTACCGCAAGCCATGCGCGTTCCGGGTCGCACAAATCAAAGCCGACATCATAGCGGAAATCGACCCGCGTGCGGTTGTGGGTTGTCGCCAGGAGGAAATCCTCGTAGTAGGCACGGTCCGATTCCGGGATCGCTTCGATATTGGGGACGATGGGTCGGATGAACAGGCGGTACCAGACTCCCCATCCCGAATAGATCCAGATGGGAATCGGAAAACAGGTGAAGGCATCCTCGGTCGTTTCCCAGAGTCGCACCAGGTCGCCGGCCAGATCTGCGCCGATCCACTCCTGCGCTTTGCGCTGAAGGAATGCGGCGAGATCCAGAGTGCGGTCGAATTGGAACGCCCGGATCACTTCCTGGTTGATGTTGTA
>PMCM01000078.1:36246-36417 GCA_003154155.1 Ignavibacteriota bacterium
GCCTTTCTTTTCCAGATCGTCCAGCAGCGCGCGTTCCTCTTTCACAAAATTACAGTAGAGGGCTGTGCCGTGGATTTGCGGCACTTCCTCGTACCGGGGGTGCTTGTAGGAGAGGTCCCACCCCTTGGTCAGCAGGGAAGAGACTTCCACATCCAGCCCGTCTTCGAGCAT
>PMCM01000044.1:0-4912 GCA_003154155.1 Ignavibacteriota bacterium
GCGGTGACATAGAAACCGCGGTTCAGCGCCTTCATCGGGTCTTCAGTATCATTGACCTTGACGGCCAGGATCCCGATTGCCGATGCGATGATCCCGAATGCCCTCGCCACCAGCGGGAACATGATGATGCCGGCCAGGGGTAGACCATGTGCCGCGAACGTGTCCTTGTTCGCCGCGTACAGACCGGCNNTCCTCGGGGATGCCCGCCTCGACCTTGCCCACCAGGTCGGCTCCGACATCGGCGGCCTTCGTATAGATCCCGCCGCCCAGCTGCGCAAACAGGGCGACGAAGCTCGCGCCAAATCCGTACCCCACAATAAGCAGCGGAATTTTGCCCGTATCCTGCGTGACGCCCGCGTATTGCACGAGCGCAAACAGGCCGGCCACGCCGAGCAGGCTGAGCGCGACGACAAAGAACCCCGACACCGCACCGCCGCGCAGGGCGGGCTGCAGTGCGCTATTCATGCTGTGGGTTGCGCCTGCCGCTGTGCGAATATTGGAGCGGATGGCGACCCACATGCCCATGTACCCGGCCGCCGCCGAGCAGAGTGCTCCCAGGACGAACGACAACGTCGTCCACATGGCCAGCTGTGCCGGCAGTGCCGGATCGTTGGCCTGGTGTGCGCGAACAAATGCGTAGAGAATATAGATGATGCAGGCAAGCGCAACTGCGAGGTAGATGATGGTCCTGTACTGCCGGCGGAGAAACGCCTGCGCACCGGATTTGATGGCGTCGGAAATCTCGCGCATCTTCTCCGTGCCGGTGTCACGCTTCAGCACATTGCGCATGAGGTACAGGGCGAACAGCAGTCCCAAAACACTGATACCCAGGATTAACGTGAGTTCCATAGCAAGGAGTTCACTCCTTTCTATCCTGTTTAAACGGGGTGAGGGAAAAGTAGAAGAACGATGTGCTACAGTCTGTCAAGAAACCGGAGCGTCATTGCCCGGGGTCGGCCCCGCGACCTGCTCCCGGCGCTTTGCGATACGGTGCCGGATGTATTTGAAGAGCAGCGGGGAAACCGAGACGAGGACGACGACAGCGATGACATATTCGATCCGGTGTTCGATGCCCGGGATGGTGCGACCCAGCAAATACCCCAGCAAATTCATGCTGGTAATCCAGAGAATCGCACCGCCGACGTTGAAACTGGCAAACCGGCGGTACCGCATGTCCGCCACGCCCGCCACCACCGGAGCAAAGGTCCGTGCAAACGGCATGAATTGCGCAAGGACAATCGTGATCCCCCCGTACTTCTCATAAAACTCATGTGTTTTCAACAGGTGGTCGCGCCGGAACCAGCGCGTCTGGGGACGGTTGTACAACGCCTTGCCGGCTTTGCGGCCGATGAAGAATCCCGTCGAGTTGCCCGCAATGGCGGCAATGCACAGCAGGGGGATCAGAAGGGTGATGTTCAGCTCACCGCGGGCGGCGAACAGGCCGGCGGTGACAAGAAGAGAATCGCCGGGAAGGAAGAACCCTACCAGCAAACCGGTTTCCGAAAAGACGATCGTGAAGAGGCCCGCATACCCTCCCCAGATAATAATTTCTTCCAGCGTTGGCAGGTGTTCGAGCACAGGATCCTGTGACTGAATGAATTATCGACAAGATACGACCTTTGGTGCTAAGAGACAACCGGAAACTTGCGTGTGGATGCGGCCCGTCGTATCTTGCTTCAACCATCGCATCTCATAAGGAGCATGAATGACTGATCCCATTATCGGTTCGCCGACTTCCCCACCGCAACTTGTCCGCCGGCTCGGACTCCTTTCGGCCACCATGATTGTCATCGGCTCTATTATCGGCTCGGGGATTTTTCTGACCCCCCAGTCGGTCGCCGCTGCCGTGGATGTCCCCGGAGTCATGATTCTCGTCTGGATCTTCACGGGTCTGCTGACGCTTGCCGGTGCTTTGACGAACGCCGAGATCGGGAGCGAGATTCCGGAGGCGGGCGGTCACTACGTGTTCTTCCGCGTGCTCTACGGCGATTTCATCGCGTTTCTCTTCGGGTGGACGACATTCATCGTGTACCAAACGGGGTCGATCGCGGCCATTGCGGTGGCGTTCGCCCGCTACTTCAGCTACTTCGTACCGCTTCCTCATCTGAGCGCCTCGCTGGAGGCGTGGAAAATACCGCTCATCGGTAATATCGCGCCGCTGGCGGACATCGGCGTGAAAGGCGTTGCCGTCGGGATCATCGTCCTCCTGACCGCCGTCAACTACTTTGGTGTGCGGTTCGGCGGCCTCATCCAGAACATATTCACATCGATGAAAATCGCGGCGATTCTCGGCATCGTGATCGTGGGATTCGGCGCCGGGAAGGGAAGCGTCGCCCACTTCTTTCCGCTCTGGGGCATGCCCACCTCAGGTCCGCTCTTCACGGCCATCGGCATCGCCATGGTGGCCACCCTCTGGTCGTATGACGGCTGGGCGAATCTCACCTTCATCGGCGGCGAGGTACGGAACCCCCAGCGGAACATACCGCTCGCGCTCTCGCTGGGGACCATCGGGGTGATTATCATCTACGTCCTGACCAATTTGGCCTATCTGTACGTCCTGCCGATCCAGGACATTGCGTCATCGCGCCTTGTGGCGGCAGACGTCATGGAACAAATCTTTCCGGGGTACGGTGGCGCGGTGATATCCATCGCGGTCATGATCTCCACATTCGGGTCGGTCAACGGATCAGCCATGACCACGGCGCGGGTGTTTTTCGCCATGGCNNTCCGGGACGTTCGATCAGCTCTTCACGTACGTGATGTTTGCCGGGTGGATTTTCTACGCACTCGGTGCGGCTGGCGTCTTTATTCTGCGCCGGAAATTCCCGCGTACGGACCGGCCCTACAGCGTACCGGGGTATCCGTGGGTGCCGATCCTGTTCGTCATTGTTGCGGCCGGCTTCGTGATAAATACCCTGATCAGCAACACGGCGGATTCGATGGTCGGTCTCCTCCTGCTGGTTCTGGGCGTGCCATTCTATCTGTACTGGAAGCGGACGATGTTGCGCACCGCGGCATGATCGTGATGGGAAAATCCATTCTCTCGCAGCCGGTGCAATTCCTCAAGGGCGTCGGCCCGCGCAAGGCGGAAACGCTTGCCGGGGCCGGCGTCACGACGGTGGGCGACCTGCTCTTCTATGTGCCGCGCCGGTACCTCGACAGGACGTCGGTCCGCACTATCGCGCAGCTCCGCGCCGAAGGAGAAGTGAGCACGCCGGCTACGGATGTAGCCATCCGGCGGGAGGTGACGGTGGTGGGCACCGTCCGCTCTTTCCGGGTCATCGGCGCCGGGAGGAAATCCCGGTTCATCCTCGTCCTCGGGGACGACACCGGATCGCTGCAGTGCATCTGGTTCGGCGGCGTGCAGTACTGGCGGACCCGCTTCACCATCGGTGACACGCTCGCGGTGTCCGGACAGCCCACCTGGTTCAGCAACGTGATGCAGTTCGTCCATCCGGACGTGGACTGGATCGGAGCGTCGGGGGACACTGACGGCACCGTCGATTGGAGCCGCGCGCTGAACTCCGGCGGTCTTGTTCCGCTGTATGCGTCGACTCAGCAACTGACGAAGATCGGTCTGGACAGTGCGGGCTTCCGCCGCCTGCTCGGTAATGTGCTCCGCGTGCATGCCGGAGATATTCCCGATCCGTTGCCGGAGCAGCTGCGCCGGAAGCATGAATTCGTGCCTCTGCCGCAGGCGATTCTTCACGTGCATTTCCCGCCGGGGACTGAACCGTTGCACCAGGCATTGCGTCGCTTGAAGTACGAAGAGCTGTTCGAATTCCAGGTGAAACTCGCCCTCCGCCGCCAGATGCAGCAACATGAGATGTCCGGCATCGCCTTCAACGTGCAAAGCCGGCTTGCGCGCCGGCTTGTGGACAGCCTGCCGTTCGCGTTGACGCGGGCGCAGACCCGGGTGATCCGGGAGATACTGGATGATATGTCCTCCGCAGCGCCGATGAACCGCCTGTTGCAGGGTGATGTGGGAAGCGGGAAGACCATCGTGGCTCTCGTCGCCATGTTGGTCGCGGTGGAGAACGGGTATCAAGCCGGCTTCATGGCGCCGACGGAGATCCTGGCGGAACAGCACTACCGGACGCTCGCGTCCTTGCTCGGCAACCTGCCGGTCAATCACCGGCTGCTGGTGGGCGCACAGCGGTCACGGCTGCGGCGAGATGTGCTGGAGGACATGCGCCGGGGATCGGCGCAAATTGTCGTCGGCACACACGCGCTGTTTGAAAAGGAGGTNNTGGTCATCGACGAACAGCACCGGTTCGGCGTGCTCCAACGCGCGCAGTTGAGGGCAAAGGGAGAGAATCCCGACGTGCTCGTGATGACCGCGACACCCATACCCCGGACCCTCTCGCTGACCATCTTCGGCGATCTCGACGTGTCAGTGATTGACGAATTGCCCGGCGGCCGAAAGCCGATCAGAACCGTATTGAAGTACGACGACGAGAAGGAGTCGGTCCACGACTTTGTGCGGCGGGAGGTCCGGAAGGGGCGGCAGGTCTATTTTGTCTACCCGCTCATTGAGGAATCGGAGAAGGTGGAGTTGAAAGCCGCGACATCGCATTGTGCGGCGTTGCAGGAGCGGGTCTTCCCCGAATTCCGACTGGGCCTGTTGCACGGGCGGATGAGCAGTGAGGAGAAGGAGGGAGTGATGAAGCGGTTTCAGCACCGCGAGCTGGACATTCTGGTGGCGACGACGGTGATCGAGGTGGGCATCGATGTGCCCAANNGAGCGGTTCGGCTTGTCCCAGCTGCACCAGCTCCGTGGACGTGTCGGCCGGGGAAGCGAGCAATCGTATTGCATCCTGCTGGCGGAGCGGTGGCTGGCGCGGCGCGTGCGCGACACGGGGAGCGACCCGGAACAGCAGCAGATCGCCCAGCGGCGGCTGGCAACGATGGT
>PMCM01000044.1:4929-15275 GCA_003154155.1 Ignavibacteriota bacterium
GATCCGCATCTCCGCCGGGACGATCATCGTGCGCTCGCCGATCATCTCCGTTCCCGGTTCGTCGAGGAGATGACACTGCTGCAAGTCGGGTGAAAATGCACTTTTTTCTTGACAAGCTCTCCAAATTGCGTATATTACGAACCATAAAGAGTTCGTTGAACATTGCGGAGAGGTTCTGGTTCCTTCACACACACAGCTTCCGTCACCACCGATGACGATCGCACTCGTCTTCAACGCCAAGACGGAAGCCCCTACCACCTCAGTGATCACTCCCGAGCAGGCAGCAGAGCCACCATCCGGCGCCTCACCCGCGGTTCCTTCGACACACACGCAGCGGACGAATGATCTCTTTGTCGAGTGGGATACGTACGACACGATCAACGCCGTGCGCGATGCGCTGGCGGAACGCTACACGGTGGAGCTTATTGAAGCCGATGAAGATGCGTTCGAACGCCTGCGGAACCTCCGGCCGTCGTTTGTCTTCAACATCGCCGAGGGACTCTACGGTGTGTCGCGCGAAGCGCAGATACCCGCGATGCTCGAGCTGTTGCGCATTCCCTATCTCGGCTCCGATCCGCTGACGCTGGCCGTGTGCCTGGACAAAGCACGTGCCAAGGAAATCTTGGCGCACTATGGTGTTGCCACCGCTCCGTTCGTGGTGATCCATACGATGGAGGAGTTTGACGACGCGCGGGTCAGGTTTCCGTCGATCGTGAAGCCGCTGCACGAAGGATCGAGCAAGGGGATTTACAATTCATGCGTGGTGCGCACACCCGCCGAGCTGGAGCGGGAGGTGCGGACCGTGCTGACGACGTACCAGGAACCGGCGCTGGTGGAGGAGTTTTTGCCGGGACGCGAGTTCACGGTTGCGTTGCTGGGCAATGGCGACGCGGTGCGTGTCCTGCCGATTGTGGAGATTCGATTCGATGCCTTGCCGGCGGGCATGAACCCCATTTATTCGTACGAAGCGAAGTGGGTGTGGGACCGATCCGACAAGCCGCTGGAGATTTTCGCGTGTCCGGCGCCGCTGGCGCCGGCGGACGCCGATGTGATTGCCGCGCTGTGTGTGAAAGCGTACCGGGTGCTCCGGTGCCGCGATTGGACGCGCGTGGATGTCCGGATGGATGCGCGGGGCCGGCCGCACATTCTNNTCAATAACGGATATCCTATGGCAAAAAAATTACGAATTTGTGTTCTTTATAACGAGCCCGTTGGGGGGGATGAGGCGGCCCGGCAATACATTGCGGAAAACGGACGCCTGCTGAAGGGCGCCTCTATTAATGAAGAACATACCCTGGCCGTGCAGGAAATGCCCCTCCCCGTCGATCTTTCCGAGGTCGGCGTCATGGAAGAAATGGCCGATATCAAACGGGCCATGGATGTCCTGGGCTACAAACCCCGCATATTCAACGTCAACAGCGACGTCTTCCGGCTGATTGAATTCCTCCGGGCCGAAAAACCCGATCTGATTTTCAATCTGGTGGAATGCGTCGAGAACGAATCGCTGCAGGAAATGAACATCGCCGGATTGTACGATCTCCTCAAGATCCCGTACACCGGCGCAGGCCCGCTCGCCCTCGGCACCGCCCTGCACAAACCCCGTGTCAAGGAAATCCTGCGCGCTCACGGCATCAACACGCCGGAATCCCAGGTGTTCCGTATCGCCGACAAGCTGACCCTGAAAGAGAGCATGACATTTCCGCTGATCGCCAAACCGTCCCATGAAGACGGCAGCGTCGGCATCAGCGACTCCTCCATCGTGTACAACGTGGCGGACCTGAGGAAACGGATCCACCATGTGCATCGCGAATTCGACCAGCCGGTGCTCGTGGAACAATACATCGACGGACGTGAACTGAATGTCGCAATCCTCGGCAACAAACCGCCGCAGGTGCTGCCCGTGTCAGAAATCGACTTCTCCGGCCTGCATGCAGGCATGCACCGCATCGTGAGCTATGAGGCCAAATGGCTCCACGGCACCGTTGCCTACGAGGGGACGCGGGGCGTCTGCCCGACCAAACTCCCGCCGGGGAAGGACGTCGAATTGAAGCGCACCGCGCTCGAATGCTTCCACCTCATCGGCTGCCGGGACTACGCACGCGTGGACTTCCGCCTCACGCCGGAAGGAGAGGCGTACGTGCTGGAGGTGAACCCGAACCCGGACATCTCGGATGAAGCCGGCTTCGCCCGCTCCGCGCGCGCCGCCGGCCTGTCGTTCCCCGACACTATCGGAAGAATTGTGGAAGCAGCCCTCGAGCGTTCGCGGTGATTGCCGCGTGCACATCGGCGATCCGTTCCCTCCGGCGCGAAGACCGCAGCCACCTCAAGCAGCTGGTGGAAGACACCGGCGTCTTTTCTCCCCCGGAAATCGACATCGCGCTCGAGCTCATCGACGCAGTGCTCGACAAACCCGCCCAGAAAGACTACTGCATTGCCGTGAGCGAAGATAATGGCACGCCGGTCGGCTACTATTGCCTTGGTCCGACACCCGGCACCGAGGGGACCTTCGACCTGTACTGGATTGCCGTGTCACCCGGACTTCACGGCCGGGGCATCGGCGCGGCGCTCGATGCCCATGCGGAAGAAACCGTGCGGGCGCTGGGCGGACGCTTGATCGTCGCAGAAACTTCTTCAACCCCGCGCTACGATGGGACGCGGGCATTTTACCATCATCGCGGCTATGCGGTGCTGTCCCGCATCAGGGACTACTACCGGCCCGGGGATGATCTCGTCGTGTACGGCAAATATCTTGTTCCACATCATGGAGGATGACAGGCACGTATGGAACTCTGGCAGGAAATGCTGCGACAGAGTGTGGACAGTGGTAAGGACCTCGTGGAGCGATTTGGATTTAACAAGGAGCTGGCAGACCGCCTGAACGGTCTGTTCCACATTCGGATCAACCCGTATTACCTCAGCTTGATCCGGTACCCAGGAGATCCCATCTGGCTACAATGCATCCCCGACGCTAAAGAGCTCGAGGATGATGGTCTTCCGGAGGACCCGCTCGCCGAGGATTCACACAGTCCCGTGCCCAGCATCGTGCACCGGTATCCGGATCGCGTCTTGTTTCTGACGACAAGCCAATGCTCCATGTATTGCCGATTCTGCACGCGGAAACGCAAGGTGGGCAACTCGAGCAAGATCAATATGAAGTATATTCAGGATGGGATCGACTATATCGCCGCCCATCCGGAGGTGCGTGACGTCATCATGTCGGGGGGCGATCCCCTGATGCTCACGGACTTCATGCTCGAGAAGATCCTCGCAGGTCTGCGGGCGATTCCTCATGTCGAGATCATCCGGCTGGGGACGAAAATGCCCTGTGTGCTGCCGCAGCGGATCACGCCGAAGCTGGTCAGAATGCTCCGGAAATACCACCCGCTCTACATCAACACACACTTCAATCATCCGTGGGAGTGCACGCCGGAAGCCAAGCGTGCCTGCGAGATGATCGCCGACGCGGGTATTCCCCTCGGCAATCAGGCGGTGCTGATGAAAGGGGTGAACGACGATCCTGACGTGATGCTCGAACTCATGCGCAAGCTGCTCGTCATGCGCGTACGTCCCTACTATCTCTACCAGGCCGACATTACCAAGGGCGCAAACCACTTCCGCACCCCGGTCAGCGTCGGGCTGGATATTATGGATAAGTTGCGCGGCCACACCTCGGGCCTCGCCATCCCGCATTTTGTCATCGATGCGCCGGGTGGCGGCGGCAAGATTCCGCTCCTGCCGCAATACGTGCTTGGCCGGAACGGCAACCAGATCATCCTGCGCAACTATAAGTACGACATCTACACCTACCCCGACGTCGAGGAGGAACCGAAAATCCCGACGCCGACGGTGGAGCGCCGCTATACACGACGGAAAACCCGGCCGGCGCGCGTACACCCGCAGTATGCGAAAGAAGACTCGCAGATGTGACACGCGGATCTCTTCCCACAGCATGTCCGGCGCCGGCGGGGAGCACGTCTCCCGCCGGCGCCGGCGTCTCGTTGCCTCTCTGATGCGCAATCCGTAGATTGTGTCCATGCGTATCCCCGACGAAAAAATCGACGAAGTCCGCAATGCAGCGGACATCGTGGACGTCATTGGCGCCACCGTGCGGCTGAAGAAACGCGGCCGCAGCTATGTCGGCCTCTGCCCGTTTCATCCGGAAAAAACCCCCTCCTTCACCGTCAGCGCCGACAAGCAGATGTTCCATTGCTTCGGCTGCGGTAAAGGGGGCAATGTCTTCACATTCGTGATGGAACGCGACAAGATGTCGTTTGTCGAGGCGGTACGATTCCTGGCCGACCGGGCAGGCGTCCGGCTTCCGGCGGAAGGGAGAGGCCCGGAAGATTCGGATGGCGAACAGGACCAACTCTTCGAGATTTGCCGCATTGCCGGGCTCCACTTCCAGGACAATCTGTTCAACCACGTGGAAGGGCGCCTGGCACTCGAGTATCTCCGGCACCGCGGCTTCGCCGACGAGACCATCAAAGCCTTCGGCCTCGGATACTCCCTGAATTCCTGGGATGACNNCTTCTCGTGCGCCGGGAAGACGCAAGCGGTGTTTACGATCGTTTCCGCGGGCGCGCGATGTTTCCTATTCTGTCGGCAAGCGGACGCACCATCGCCTTCGGCGCGCGCAAACTCCGCGAGGACGATCCCCTCGGGAAGTATATGAACTCTCCCGAAACCCCCGTCTATAACAAGAGCAGGGTGTTGTACGGATTGTACCAAGCGCGGGAGGCGATCCGCGAGAAGGAATTCGTGGTCCTGGTGGAGGGATACGCGGACCTGATCACAGTTGTGCAGGCGGGGATCGCCAATATCGTCGCCTCCAGCGGGACGGCATTGACCGTCGAGCAAATTCAGCTCATCAGCCGCTATGCACACACGGTCACACTCGTGTACGATGCGGATTCCGCAGGCTCAAAAGCAACACTCAGGGGCGGGGATCTGATTCTGGAACGGGATCTGGATGTCCGTGTTGCGCCGCTTCCCCCGGGAGAAGACCCCGATTCGTTCGTGAGAAAACACGGCGGGCCGGCATTTGCGGAACTGCTGCAGGGGGCTGAATCCTTCATCGATTTCCGCGCCCGGCAGCTGCAGGCCGAAGGGTTGCTAGGCACTCCGGAAGGAAAAACACGTGCCATCCGGTCGCTTGTCGAAACGATCGCACGCATGCCGGATGAGTTGAAGCGCACGTTCTATGTCAAACGCATTGCGCAGCAATATGGTGTATATGAGAGCGTGCTGCTGCGGGAACTTGAGAGCATCTCCGGCCGGCAGGGAGCGCATCAACGGTTCACCAAGACTGCGGACCCGGCTCCGCAGCAGATCCTCCCCGCCGCGCGGACGTCCGTCACCTCTGCCCCCCAACCTGTCCCCCCGGCGGAGAGCGACCTCCTCCGTCTCGTGCTGGAACACAAAGGGGCCATGCTGCGGTATGTGTTTTCGCGGATCGACAAGGATCTCATCACCGCCCCCGTGGTCAGGCATATTCTGGAAGCCATTGATGCCCATGAAGAAGGAGGCGAACAATGGGAGGCAGGGACGCTCCTGGATGAACTTGAGGATCCCGAGTCCCGCCAAATGGTCACACGATTGATGATGCCCCGCCATGAGTTGAGCAAAGGATGGCATGAAATGGGATCGGANNAGGCAGATTGACGAGCGGATCGGCGGCCTGTACCGCACTCTGCAGGATGCGGAATTGCGGGGTGAAGAGACCACGCCGATCCAGCAGGAGATCCTTGCGCTGCAACGGGAAAAACAGGGAATCCGGCATTCCTAGATGACCTCCCCACCGGCGGTTGCAGGTCTTGGGCATGAACGGTATATTATCACGTTATGCACACGAACACCGGCCGGGTGAGTCCCCATCGCAGAATCCTCGTCGTTCGCACAGATCGGCTTGGGGATGTGATCCTCACGCTGCCCATGCTTCCGCTGCTCAGGGAGTGGTTCCCGGGCGCTTTTCTCGCCATGCTGCTCAACCGGTACACTGGTGAGATCGTTCGCGGGAATCCGTCGCTCGACACCATCATCTGGGATGACGTGGCCGGCCGGCCGGCCCCCGCAGGCGCGTTGCTCCGGACAATCCGTCGGCTGCACTTTGATACCGTATTCCTCGTTCATCCGACGCCGCGACTCGCGTGGCTCGCCGTTCGCGCGGGTATTCAGGAACGTATCGGTACCGGCTACCGGGCCTACAGCTTTCTTTTCAACCGCAGGGTGTACGAGCACCGCAAAGACGCTGCGTATCATGAACTGGAATACAACCTCCACATGCTCCGGGCCGTTCGCCCCGGGTTCACCGGTGAAGGGATAGTTCCCCGGTTCGATATCCGGATCGACCCGGTGGTCCGCGGAGAGGTCCGCCGCAGGCTCGGACAGGAAGAGAAGGGAAAACCGCTTATCGCTCTGCATCCTGGAAGCGGTGGTTCGGCACATGATTGGCCCGCGGAACATTTCATGCAGCTGGCATCGCGTATCGGGAGGGGGGGGCGATTCCGGCTTGCGGTCACGGGCAATGCGGCCGAGGCGGAACTTGTCCGCCTGGTCGGCGAGGCGGGGAATACCCCGCACCGGTTTGCGGGCACATTGACACTCCCCGAGCTGGCGGCCTTGTACGCCGAATCACGTGTTGTTGTCGGCAATTCCACCGGTCCCTTGCATCTTGCGGCCGCACTCGGCACACGGGTGATCGGGTTATACTCGCAGATCACGGCGATGAGCCCGGCCCGGTGGGGCCCGTACACAGAGTTGAAACGGGTGTTTGTTCCATCACAATCTCCGGAATGCACGAAATGCCTGCGTGGAGGGCCATGCGCATGCATGGCGGGCATACCGGTTGACGAAGTCTGGCAGGCGCTGAAAGAAATGGCAGATGACTAAACTCTCCCGGAACAGATCTTTCTTCGTGGCCATCTGTATGCTGGCGCTGCTCGGCGCTGCATTTTCCCCGCAGAAGGGGAAGCACAAACCGGCGGCCAAAGGCGCCGCTGCGGTGCGGTCTGCGGCACAGGCCGATAGCGTTGCCCGCAGGCACGCGGATTCACTCCAGGCCGCCGGTCGGGCGCGCGCCGTCGCCGATTCGCTCCAGCGGGCGGATTCTCTTGCGGCACGTCAACGACAGGATTCCCTCGCAGCACCACCGTTGCGGCATATCCAGAATGAAGCATTCGGCGTGGGCGAGCGGCTGGTGTTCGATGTCAACTTCGGATTCATTACCGCCGGTGAAGCCGTAATGACGATTCCGTCGTACGATTCGATTGCATCGCGCAAATGCTACCGCATTCAGTTCACGGTGAATTCGCTGCCCAGTTTCTCCTGGATCTATAAGGTGGAAGACCGGTATCTCACGTTCATCGATGTCCAGGCGATTGCCCCACTGCGATTCGAGCAACATATCCACGAGGGCTCGTTCACCCGCGATTTTGTCGCCGAATTCGACCAGCAGAAACGGATCGCGCGGACGTCGGGCGGACAGTACCCCATACAGCAATATGTACACGATATTCTTTCGGCGTTTTACTTCGTCCGGACGGTGGATTTTTCGTCGTTTAAAACAGGGGACATGATGACGCTGTATAACTTCTATGGTGACAAGAGTTACGAATTGGGCGTGCGCTTTCTCGGGCGGCAGGATCTGGAGGTCGCTGCCGGCACGTTCCGGACGATCGTTGTTGAGCCCCTGGTCAAGGAGGGAGGGCTGTTCAAGAGCGAAGGCCGGATCGTTGTGTGGCTGACAGACGATGCGGTCAAAATGCCGGTCCGCGTCAATACCAAAGTGGTCATCGGCTCCATCGATACCGAGCTCCGCGAGTACTCCGGGCTGGTGGCGCCGCTGACCGCGCGGGTGCGGTGAGTGAGTTCCAACAAGGAGCCGTGTCATGAAACCTCGTAAGAAACCACCCTCTGCCAACGCTCTCCCTGCTGACGGGATTCCCCTGGCGGTGTCGGGAAATCCGCGCGTTGATCTGCAACAGGTGCGCACGCTCTCCATCCGGAAGCGGAAGAGCAAGGTGCGTACCGGCCAGTTTGCCGTCGTCTTCGATGCACGGCGAGATTCATTCCGGGCGTTCGTCGAGAGCCTGCCGGACATCCTGGTGGCGAAGGATCTCCGTGTTCTGGTTGAAGACATCGTGCGCGCACGCCGGCGGGGAAAGCCGGTCATCCTGTTGATGGGGGCGCACGTGGTCAAAGTCGGACTGTCGCCGCTGCTGGTGGACCTGCTGCACGACGGCGTCCTGACTGCCATTGCAATGAACAGCGCCTCGGCAATCCATGATGTGGAGACGGCCTTGTTCGGCCAGACCTCCGAAGATGTCGCCGTCAACCTGCGCGACGGGACATTCGGGATGGCACGCGAAACGGGTGAATTCATCAACGGCACGCTGGCTGCGGCCCGTTCGTCGTCGCTCGGTTACGGTGAAGCGCTTGGCCGCCGGCTGATCGCGCTCCACGCACCCCAGGCACACGTGAGCCTCCTGGCCACATGCGCCGATCTGCATGTTCCGCTCACCGTGCATGCGGCGATCGGCACGGATATTATCCACCAGCAACCCACGATGGATGGCGGCGTGACAGGAGAGATGTCCTTCAGAGACTTCCGGACCCTCTGCGCCATCTGTTGCCGGCTGACCGGCGGGGGGGTGGTGCTGAATGTCGGCAGTGCGGTGATCATGCCTGAGGTCTTTCTCAAAGCGTTGACCGTGGCACGCAATTTGGGCGCCCGTGTGCGCGGATTCACCACCGCCGTGTTCGATATGCATGCGCAGTACCGGCCGACGATGAACGTCCAGCACCGGCCTACACAGGATGGCGGACGGGGATACTATATCACCGGGCACCATGAAATCATGATCCCCCTCCTTGCAGCAATGATCAAGGTGAGACTCAGGCATGGCTGAAAGTCCTGCACCGACCGGCGCCGGGCCGGAGATCCGCCCTCCCTTGTTTCGCAGGATGCACCCTGTGACGTTTGTGATTGTGGTACTGGGCATCGTCTTTATCCTGTATCAGATCGTGGCCGGCCTTGCCACGGTGCTCCTTCTTGGGCGCACCATCACACAGGAGTCGGCCGTCCTGATGCGGATCGGGACTGTCGCGGGTCAGATCCTGTGCATCCTCGTGCCCACTCTCCTGCTGACCCGTGCGCGTTACGGCGCCGTCATACAGCCCTTGCGGCTCCGCCTCCCTTCACCGCTGGATACGATAGTCGTGTGCATCGCGGTCTTCTCGTTGCAGCAGGTCCTGCAGGGATACATGATCGCTCAGGACGCCATCCCCCTTCCGCCACGCATCCAGCACTATGTGCAGATGTTCAAGGATCTCATGGAGCAGACATATCGGATCCTTGTAACGGCCGGCTCGCCCCGGGAGTTCGTCGGCGTCGTACTGACGGTGGCTCTGGTACCGGCCATTGTGGAAGAATTGCTGTTCCGGGGATTGGTGCAGCGGGATCTGGAGGCGGTTAGCGGCGGACTGGGATCCGCGCTGATCGCCGGGGTCATTTTCGGCCTGTACCACCTGAACCCATTCAGTGTCGTTCCGTTGATAGTCCTCGGCATGTTTTTCGGATTCGTCGTCTACCGGTCGCAGAACATCACGCTGGCCATGACGGCGCATTTTCTGAACAACTTCATCGCGTCATGCGCGCTGTACCTCAATCTGGGCGACGATTTCCTGGTGTTTGCCCCGTCCGGCGCACCGAGCACGCGGGCCATCGTCTTCAATACGCTCGCCAGTCTGGTGGTTTTTATCGCCGCAACTTACTACTTTGTTCGTGTGCATCCATCCGAAGAAACCGACTGAGCCCTGGTTCGCATGGTATTAAGCAACCTGACAACCCGCGTTCTTGTCGCCCTGGTGGGGATTCCGCTCATCGTCGGAATCACTCTCATGGGCGGCTACGTGTTTTTCCTGTTCGTCGCGCTGATCGCGATCGCCGGCCTGTGGGAATTCTACGCGTTGACCCGGGCAAAAGGGGCGTCACCGCAGGTGGTCACCGGCATGGTGTTCGGGATGTGCCTTCTGGCGGTGTTCATGTATGACAAGTTCCATATCGCGATTCCCGGAATCTTTGCCGCCGCCGGGCTCTCCGTGCCGTTCCCAAGTATGGCCCAGGAATTCCTCATCGCAGTCTTGATCTTTCTCCCCCTTACGCTTGGCATCGAGCTGTTCCGCGGGAAGCCGGAAGCCCTGGCGAATGTCAGCACCACGATTCTGGGCTCGCTTTATGTCGCATTTTCGCTCGGTTCGTTTGTGGGGATACGGGAACTCTTCGTGCCGGCCGATTTCCCCGTCTATGCATATTTTCCGGTCACCGGCGCGGCTGTGCCCGAGGACGT
>PMCM01000270.1 GCA_003154155.1 Ignavibacteriota bacterium
GGTGCGGGACACCTCATCAGCCCCGGTGCACGTGATCGCGGGCGACACGCTCCATCTTCCGCCGGCGCCGGGGAAATCCCCCGGACTCGCCATGTTACTCTCCGGCATTGTGCCCGGTGCGGGGCAGGTGTACAACCATTCCTACTGGAAGGCTCCCATCGTTCTCGGGCTGGGCGTCTACTTTGCGTCGGAGTTCTTTGCCAATAACAGGAATGCCGACGGCTACCGGCAGCTCTACCTCGCGTCGCTGCAGGTAAGTGCGCAGGGGAATTCCTCGTATCTTGATCTGCGTGAATTCTATAAGAATCAGCGCGATGCTTTTGCGTGGTATTTTTTCATCCTGTATGTCCTGAATATCGTCGATGCCTACGTCGATGCAAGCCTGTACGGATTCGATGTCAGTCCTGCACTTTCTTTCCATGGACCGGCCGGGAGTGCAGGGCTTGCGCTGCGTTTCACATGGTAATGTTCCGACTGATGTTTCCCCACAGATGGAGTCACAATGCTGAATTACATCTGGATTGGCCTCATCCTCATCGGGCTGTTCGTTGCCGTCGGTAACGACATCACCGACGAGATCCGTAATCCCTACCGCAACGGGCAGCCGTTTGAAGCAACGCTCATCGTCAAGAAGGCCCCGTCAGGCATTCGTGCAACCTGGGAAGGCGACATCGTGGCCACCCCGGAGGCATTTAATGCCTACTACGGTGCATCACGCACCGCGGAGCAGATCTCACAGCCCGTCAGCATCTCCACAGGGGCTGATGGCGCGGCGTCCCTCTCCATGATGATCACGGATGCGTCGCCGGCGTGGTGGCGCGAAATGGCGAAGTCGGGAAGCAGCAAGGACCGCCTCATCGGACGTGTCGTGCTGCTTGTTCCCGCCGCCGATCAACAGACCGCGCGGGTGCAAGTGGTGTTCGAATCTATCCGGTTCGTGAAACTCAGGGCGGTCACACAGGCCGCCCTGGACTATGCCGGGCTTGCCGTGAATATCGCCCTCGGGCTCATTGGTATCATGGCACTCTGGCTGGGCGTCATGAAAGTGGCTGAGGAAGCCGGGCTCCTGCAGGTGCTGACGCGGGTCCTGACGCCCGTGACCAAGCGCTTGTTCCCCGAAATCCCCCCGGATCATCCGGCGGTGGGCGCTATGATCATGAACATCGCGGCCAACATGCTGGGACTCAGCAATGCCGCGACGCCGCTGGGGCTCAAAGCGATGGAGGAGTTGAACAAGCTTAATCCGAAAGTGGGTACGGCAACGAACGCCATGGTGACATTCCTGGCGATCAATACCGGCGGCCTGATTATCCTTCCCGCCACTGCCATAGCCGTCCGCGCAGCGGCGGGTTCGGCAAACCCGGGGATCATTATCGGGACATCCATTGTCGGCGCGGGATGCGCCACCATCGCCGGCGTCACAGCATCGAAGTTGCTGCAACGTCTCCCACGGTACAAGAAAGCGATGGAGGCATGACATGGGCGAATTCCTGAAAAGCTTCATCGAAGTCATCTCACTCATTGCCATCCCCCTGATGTTTCTTGTCTTTCTCGGGTGGGGATTGATGAAGAAGGTGAAAGTCTACGAGGTCTTCGTAGAAGGCGCGAAGGACGGTTTCAACGTGGCCATCCGGATCATTCCGTACCTGGTTGCAATGCTGGCGGCGATCGGCATGTTTCGGGCCAGCGGTGCCATGGAGCTGCTGATTTCCATCATTTCACCGGTCACGTCGCTGATCGGCATGCCTCCGGAGACTCTTCCCATGGCGCTCATGCGCCCTCTCTCGGGGAGCGGTTCCCTCGGCATCATGACCGAACTGATGAAAGTACACGGGCCCGACTCGCTGATCGGCATCATGGCCTCGACGATGTACGGGAGCTCCGAAACGACATTCTACGTGATCGCGGTCTATTTTGGCACGGTGTCCATCAAAAACACGCGCCATGCCGTCCCGACAGGTATCATCGCCGACGTGGCCGGGATGCTCGCAGCAGTATGGATAGTCAATCTGCTCTTTCATTGAGCGATGGAAATGCGGTTTCTTGCATTTCAGAGGCACCCTGGGTATATTGCTCCGGCAATAGAATTCTCCCTGTCGGTTCTCACCGTGGCCTCTGTTCTATCCGAAAAGGCTTCATTTTCACCAATTTCTGAGATATTTCCATGCATTTCCTGAATACGATCGTCGTCGGAGCAATCCCCCTTGTTCCGCGTCGCATCATCCGTTTCTTCGCCGGACGGTACATTGCGGGGGAGTCTCTGGAGGATGCGATCCGTTGTGTTCGCCAGCTGAATAGCGAGGGGGCGTGCGCCACCATGGATGTCCTTGGGGAAGATATCACCACCCGTGCCGAAGCGCTCGCGGCGCGGGATCAGTCTATAGCGGTCCTTCATACCATCGCACAAGAACATCTTGATTCAAATCTCTCGATCAAGTTGACCTCACTCGGCCTGAAGATCGACAAACAGTTTTGCACGGAGAATGTCCGCGAAATCCTCAAAGTCGCCGCGGGGTATAAGAACTTCGTACGCGTTGATATGGAAGATTCGGGGTGTACAACGGACACCCTCGATGCCTTCCGCACAGTGCACCGGGAGTACACGAATGTCGGGATCGTTGTGCAGGCGTATCTCCTCCGCACAGAGGCCGATGTGCGCGCGCTCCTCCGGGAAGGCGCCGGTTTCCGACTCTGCAAAGGTATCTACAAGGAGCCGGCCGGCATAGCGTTCCAGCAACGGGGAGAGGTCCAGGGAAATTACATGAAGTTGCTGGAGCAGATGTTTGCCGCGAACAGTTACGTGGGGATTGCCACGCACGACAGCGTTCTCGTGGACGGCGCGCTGGCGCTGATCGCTCGCCTCGGACTGCGCAAGGACCAGTATGAATTTCAGATGCTGCTGGGCGTGCGGCCGGAACTGCGCAAGAGGCTCGTGCGCGACGGGCACAAGGTTCGCCTCTACGTTCCCTATGGGGAGCACTGGTACGGCTATTCGACGCGCCGGTTCAAAGAGAACCCCGCCATTGCAGGATATGTGTTCAAAGCGCTGTTCACGCGCAATGCATGACCACTATGCTGTTTGAAGCTCAACTCACCCGTTCTCTATGAATCAAGAGGAGTAATCATGGCGGAACCCACCTATAAGCCGTATGTCCCGCCGGACACGGATATGAAGGAGTTCACGCTCCGCGCCCTGCTCATCGGTTTGGTGATGTGTGTCGTGCTCGGCGCAGCCAATGCGTACCTTGGGCTGAAAGCCGGCATGACGATTGCCGCGACATATCCGGCGGCGGTGATCGGCATGGCGTTGTTGCGCCTTTCCAAGGGAAGTATTCTGGAGGAGAACTTCGCTCGTACGGTCGGCTCGATCGGTGAATCGGTCGCCGCCGGCGCGGTGTTCACGATTCCCGCATTCGTCGTGCTCGGACTGTGGAAATTCACTGCGGAGACGATGTGGACCGAATACCTCACTGCCTCGGCACTGATGATCCTGGGGGGGATCCTCGGCATCATGTTCGTCACGATTCTCCGGCGCGTCATGGTCGAAGACACGTCCCTGCCGTTTCCTGAATCGGTGGCGGCCGCCGAAATCCATAAGGCGGGGCAACGCGGTGCGGATGCCGCTATGCAGTTGTTCAGGGCGATGGGTGTTGGCGCATTGATCAAGCTGCTGGATGGTTTCAAGGTCTTTCAATCGTCGAATGACTTTCAGGTGATGGTGGGGCATGTCAAGGAAAGCTTCGTCAAGCTGGGACTCACTGACAAGGCGGAAAAAGTCGCTGCGGGCGGTGTCACGACGATTTCTGCTCCCGCGGCAACGCCCGCGTATATCGGCGTCGGCTACATCATCGGACCGGAGCTGGGTGCGTTGAATTTCGCGGGCGGCCTCCTGGCCTGGGGGCTGTTTGTGCCGCTGCTGGTCTTTTTCATCGGGCCGTCGGAAATCGACAAGTACCTGACCATGAACGGAGGCAACCATGATGCCGCCTGGAGTGCGCTCGTCGGCCATCTCTACCGGTTCATCGTTCGGCCTATCGCGGTGGGCGGCATGCTCGTCGGTGCAACGTACACTCTCTGGAAAATGCGGAAGAACCTGATTCTGGGCATCAAACGCGGCATCGCCGATGTCCGGAAATCCACAACGACGGCGGAGGTGACCAACCGGACGCAGCAGGATCTTCCCTTCAAGTTTGTTCTGTTCATGATCGTCCTCGTGTTCGGACTGATGATCGCGCTGTACTTCTATTTCACGCAGTATATTCTGGGTGCCGTCCTGGCCGCCGTCGTGATGCTGATCGCCGGGTTCTTCTTTGCCGCGGTGTCGGGCAATCTTGTAGGCATGATCGGTTCGTCCAACAACCCGATCTCCGGGCTGACGCTGGCAACTACCGTGGTGGCGGCGTTGACCATGGTGATCATCGGCGTGAACGGTCCGACCGGCGTCGCAGCTGTGCTGGGCGTCGCCGCGGTTGTGTGCGTGTCCTCGGCTGTTGCGGGCGAAATGTTGCAGGATCTGAAGGTTGGGCACATCCTGGGCGGCACGCCGCGCAAAATGCAGATTGGTGACGTGATCGGCGTGATCCTCGCGGGCCTGGTGATGTTCTTCCCGCTCTATGTGCTGCACAATTCCGATCTCGCCGCGAACCCGGCGGGCGGATTCGGCGGCAAAACCCTTTCCGCCCCCCAGGCAGGACTCATGGCCGCACTGTCACAGGGTATCGTCGGCGGCGAGATGGCATGGCCGCTGGTGGTGGTCGGTATCGCCATGGGCATCTCCCTCATTCTTATCAAAGTGCGCAGCCCGATGCTCTTCTCGGTCGGCATGTATCTCCCCCTCGAGACGACGTTCGCCATTTTCGTCGGCGGCATTATTCGAGGCATCGTTGACAAGATCGCCAAGAAACGCGGACTCAACGAAGCTCAGAAAACCCGCGTCGAAAATGCCGGCATCTTGAGTGCGTCGGGACTCATCGCCGGCGAGGCGCTGATTGGATTGTTTATTGCCGCCGTGGTGTTCACGCGCGACCAAATGGGCCAGAAAGCGGAATTCTGGACCATTCCGGGATTCGAGACCATCGGCCCGTGGCTGGCACTCCTCGTGTTCGGCGTGCTTGCCGCGTACCTGATCCGNNATGTCTCACGCCATAGAAGGCTTGAAACCGGCGCTGGTCTGGAAGTACTTCGCGGAAATTGCGAAGATCCCCCGGGGCTCGAAGCACGAGGAGGCGATCACGCGTTACGTCCTCGAAACGGCGAAAAAACTGGGTCTCGAGGCAACTTCAGACACGTTCGGCAATGTGGTTGTCCGTAAGCCTGCGACCGCCGGGCATGAACACGTCGGGAGTATTGTCCTCCAGGGACACCTCGACATGGTCTGCGAAAAGAACAAGGACAAAGTGCATGATTTCTCGAAAGATCCTATCGAGCTTGTCCGCAAAGGCAATATGATGATGGCCAACGGCACCACCCTTGGTGCCGACAACGGTATTGCCGTCGCTACGAATCTCGCCATCATGGAAGACCGTTCGCTCGAGCACGGCCCCCTGGAGTTTCTGTTCACTGTCGATGAGGAAACCGGCCTGACGGGGGCGAGCAACCTCGGCAGCGAATTCCTTTCCGGCAAAACGTTGCTCAATCTCGATTCGGAAGAAGAAGGTGCACTGTACGTGGGGTGTTCGGGCGGTCGCAATACGCTTGCGAAATGGCCCCTCGCTCTGGACACCGCGCCTGCAGGCATGGTCGCCGCCGAGCTCAAGGTCGCCGGTCTCAAAGGCGGGCATTCCGGACTGGAGATCGAGAAGAACCGGGGCAACTCGATCAAGATCATCAGCCGGGTCCTCCAGATGCTTGCACATCTGGGCGCACGCCTGACTTCGCTTGAAGGCGGAAACAAACACAATGCGATCCCGCGTGAAGCGGAAGCGACCCTCTATATTCCCAAGAAGGCCTGGGCTGACGCCGCGAAATCCGTGGAGGCGTGTGAACGCATCATCAAAGAGGAACTCGGCAAAGCGGATCCCGACCTGACGATCGCGCTGACCCAGAAAAAGGGCGGGAAACGCGGCAAAGTGATGAAAAAGGCGCTGCAGAAGAGAATCCTTCAGACCATAGCCGCATTGCCCCACGGTGTGATCAAGATGAGTTCGGAGATCCCCGGGCTGGTCGAAACGTCGACGAACGTCGCGACCGTGACCACCACCAGGAAAGCTGTCGAGATGGCGACCAGCCAGCGGAGTTCGGTGGCTTCGGAGAATGCAGACATCTGCCAGACGGTGCGCAGCATCTTCGAGCTGGGCGGAGCCGATCCGGAGCATACGGACGGATACCCGGGCTGGAAGCCCAACCTGGATTCCCCGATTCTGGCAGTGGCAAAGTCGACCTACCAGGCGCTCTACGGGAAACAGCCGGAGGTCAAAGCGATTCACGCAGGGCTGGAATGCGGCATCATCGGCGAACGCTATCCCGGAATGGATATGCTCTCGTTCGGACCGACGCTCGAGGGGGTGCATTCACCCGATGAGAAGATGCATATCGACACGGTCGAGAAGTTCTGGCATTTCCTGCTGGGCATTTTGAAAAACGCCCGCTAGAATCGTCTCACGCACAGGCGGGAAGAATGAAAGCACACCTCACAGACATAGCCCGGGAAGGAGCCCCGGGCTATGTCGCTTTCTGTCCACCAATAATACAAGGAGTCTGCCATGAACAAGAAATTCTGGCTGGGCTTTGTCGCGGTCTTTGTGACCTCCGAGGTCCTGAATTTCATTATTAATGGGGTCCTCATGATGCCGGACTACAAGGCGACCCAGAACGTGTGGCGGCCGGATATGATGTCCATGATGTGGGTGTTTCATGTGCTGATGCTGGTGGGGGCATTCTTCTTCACGTTCATCTTCTCCAAGGGATATGAGGGGAAAGGAATGATGGAGGGGATCCGGTACGGCCTGTACATCGGCATCTGGATGAGCATGGGAATGGCATACGGGACCTACGCGATGATCGTGATACCGTATTCCCTGGCTCTGAAGTGGTTCTTGTTCGGGATCGTACAGTATGTGATCATGGGCATCGTTGCGGCCATGGTGTATGGCAAAAAAGCTGCAGCCGCCGCCTGACGCGCGAAGGAATGAAGCACGGAAAGACCCGCACGGCGCACCTGTACGGGTCTTTCGTGTTATAGCTGCCGGCATGCCGCCGGACTATCGGGGCCGGTTGTCCGTTTGGGCACGAAAAAGGGTATGCAGTCTGTCCCGAAGCTGACGGAGCGCCGCGATCTGTTTCCGGAAGTTCGGCTCGCGCGGCTCGCGCCAACTGCTGTCGGCGAGGGCCAACGCCTGGTCCAGCTCCCACCTGTGCTGGAACATCGATCCCTGCAGCCGGGTGATGGCCTGATATTGCGCCGGCACAAGCGGGAGCGGCTCCCGTTGCGACAGGAGAATGGTTGAGTCGACGACCAGAGTATCCAGATCTGCGCAATCGAACAGATGCACCATTTGTTTTTCCGACCAGGGTTGGATGCGCTGCAGCGTCTGCCGGAATTGGGCGGAGCCGACGATCTTCCGTCCGTCGAGCTGTGCGAGGGTCCGGACATCGATGCCCCTGCGGGAAAGTTCCTGGCGCACCTCCGGCGAAACTGCGTAGCTGGACGAACGGACGACCTCGAGCTGGAACACGTTCTGTGCGATGAAGAGTGCGATGAAGCAGAACACACCCGCGACAACCGGGGCGAAGAGCCATCCGCCGGCGATCCTTCCCAGAACGTGGTAGCGGAGTCCCTTCCCACCTTTTGCCAGCCCGACCCCGATCACCGCCCCGATGACAACCTGCGTGGCCGAGAGGGGCGCGAGCGGGATGGTCGGCAGGCCCGCCTGTAAGAGGAGGGATTCCAGTGATTCGGAGGTGAAGAGAAAGAGCACCAGCACTTCGGCGAAGACCACGACGAGCCCCGCGAGCGGAGTGATGCGGAACAGGTCATGGCCCACAGTGCTCATCACGTTTTCGCCAAAGGTCAGAATGCCCACGGCGATCGCGATCCCTCCCAGCAGGAACAGGAAGCGCGTGCCACTCAGGGTCATCAGGCCTGCAACGGAAACATCGCCGAACGGCACTGCCGGGACGAACATGCCCATGACGTTTGCGATGTTGTTCGCCCCGAGAAGGTACGACGCCAGCGCCCCCAGTGCGAACAGCCAGGTGCGGGTATGCGCGTCTAGTGTCAGGATGTGCATCTCGCGCCTGCGCAGGAACGCAATGACGATCCGGTAGGTGAAATACGCGAATACCGCGGAGAGCAGTGGTCCCACGAGCCAGCTCGACACAATGCGTGAAAGCGACAGCGTATCGGTGGGAGAACCTGTGAAGAGATTCCAGCCGACGATGCCTCCGACAACGGCCTGGGAGGTGCTCACCGGAAGCTTGAGGCTGGTCATCCAGGTGACCGTGACGCCAACAGCAAACGCCACGATGAAGCAGCCGGCGAGTGCGTTGACGGCCCCGAGGGTGGTGAGTGTACGCGTTGTGCCTGCGCCGCTGACCACGGCGCCGATCACGGTAAAAATGCCGGCGATGACAGCGGCAGTGCGGAAGCGGATCATGCGGGACGAGACCGCGGTCCCGAACACGGTCACGGCGTTGTTCGCGCCGAGAGACCAGCCGAGGAACAGGCCGGTGCTGATGAAGAGCCACTCGATCATCTGACGGCCTACAAGCTGCGTTTAATCGTGGCGATGGCCAGGCGATCGCACAC
>PMCM01000152.1 GCA_003154155.1 Ignavibacteriota bacterium
GATTGAGCATCAATATACGCCAACCAACCAAGGGTTTCAAGGGAATCAACCTGCCACAGCCATCTAAAGTTCGCCGGACGTTTGAATGAATGCCGAATTGGCCGTATATTCCCCTGCCTGGCTCCATAGGCCCGGTTTGCCTTCTGCGTGTCGATTTTCACGCAAATCCCTATTACGAACAACGTGCATGATACTTTGATCATCTCCCGCAGGTTGTCCCGGTCGGCAGTTCTGACAGCTCTTGGTACGCTGCTCCTCGTCCATGCATCATGTAGCCATGCCCAGGATTCCACACAGGTGACGGATGGATTTCACCGGGTGGAAGGGTGGACAACGAGAAAAATCCTTGCCACGAGCATTGTCGGCTCGGTCATGCTCATCACGGCATACGATTCCTACAACACATGGTGGAAGGGCGCAGAGAAGCCCTTTTCATTCATCCAGCACAATGAGGAAAACTGGTTGACAGGCCCGCACCAGGGGGTGGACAAGCCGGGACATTTCTTTGGATCCTATGCGCTCACGAAAAGCCTGCGCAATGTGATGCTGTGGGGGGGCATGGACCGCTCCACGGCATTCTGGTGGGCTGCAGGTTTCGGTCTGTGGAACGGTCTCCAAATTGAAATAGGCGATGGATTCAGTCCGTACGGATTCGACTATCAGGATTTGGTGTTCGACGTTAGCGGCGTCGCCTACGCCCTTCTCCAGTCGGAGATCCCTGCCCTGGAAAATTTCAATTTCAAATTCAGCTACTGGTCAAAGACGGGCATTCAATCGCCGGCCAATTTCACGCAGGACTACGATGCCATGTGCATCTGGCTGACGGTGAACGTCCACAATCTTCTTCCTACGGCGATGCAGAGTTACTGGCCCGAGTTTCTCCAGCTCGCCGTGGGTTACGGTGTCGCTGACGATCAGACGCGTCGGAAATTCGCCATCGGCCTGGATTTCAATCTTGAAGCGTTCAACCTGCACAACGAGGATCTGCTCCTGCCGCAGCGCATTGTGAATCTGCTTCACCTTCCGGCACCGGCGATCCGCATCGTGGAAGACAAACATCCGAACTATGAACTCTTCTTCACGAAGTGACCTCTGTGGTTGCCGCACGTCGACAAACAAAAAAAGCCCCGCTGATATCGCGGGGCTTTTTCTGGAGAAGTAGCCTTAACGGGGATCGAACCCGTATTTCAGCCTTGAGAGGGCTGCGTCCTAAACCGTTAGACGATAAGGCCGGAACCAATAGACGATATCCGATGGACAATAGTCCATTGACAACACACGCCAATTGTCTATTGGTTGCTGCCCCGCAAGGATTCGAACCTCGATAAGCAGATCCAGAGTCTGCTGTCTTGCCATTAGACGACGGGGCAATCATGAAAAGCAGACTCAATTTACGCTAATTCAGCGTAAGAGTCAACGGTTCCGGACTGACCCCACCCGTCTTTTCCTCTGCATTCGCCAATATTACTGTCAACAATCAGCGCATGTGCTTCTTCCCGCTCTTTCGACCCGAACGAGACGGCTCACTGTCTTCCCTCTGTGGTCACACCACCATAACCGGCCCGGTTCGTACCTGTGCCCCCCTGAGGTTTCAACACCGTCCGTGTGCCACGAAATGAACAGGCGTGCGTGCTGAGGTCAGTCCGTCCTTGGGGGGGGGACGGGACAACAACGAGGTGTGGTGAGTTCCGGACTCCATGATGGCCGGACGGCCATACCCCCCTTCTCTTGCTTGACTTTACCCATGCATTAACCTAAGTTTATACGATGTCTCTTAATTCAATTGCGGAGGTTGGCCATGCACAGGATGTACATTACTATCCTCGGAGTTGGCCTGTGTGCCCTCTTGCTGATGGGGGGGGCTGCAGCGCAAAACGTTGAAGGACGTTGGGCAATTGGAGCGTTGGGGGGCGGGAACGTCTGGATCAACGACCTCAATAAAACGAAATTCGGCTTGGGTGGAAACCTCAGTCTCCGCTACGGCCTATCTTCTTTCTTCTCCGTCGGTCTTCAAGGGGGATACGAAGTATTGAAAGCCAACCAGGACCCGGCAGTGCCCGGACTGGCCTATTCGTACCTTCACGTGGATGCCTACACAATCGCGCTTTCGGCGTTTTTGCGCCTTGCGCCATCAAACACCATCTCTCCTTATGTCCGATTCGGCGGCGGGATGATGCTCTACAAGCGCAAAACGACGGGAGGGAGTCCTGCTCCTGACAATCTGCAGCATACGACCTACATCATTCCGGTCGGCCTCGGTCTGGAAGCATTTACCTCGAGCAATTTCGCTCTCGACGTTGAAGTGGGCGCAACGAATTTCTCGGATGCCGTCGATTTGCTTGGAAGCTCGTCTCCGGACGGTGCGCTGGCCGTTAAAGTGGGTTTCCATTGGTTTCCCGGGAGAAGCGATTCAGACGACGATGACAACGACGGCCTGACCAATGGCCAGGAGCGCCGCATCGGTACGAATCCGAACAACCCCGACACCGACGGTGACGGTCTGACGGACGGCGACGAAGTGCGGAAGTACCACACAAACCCGCTCCGTTCTGACACCGACGGCGACGGTCTTTCGGATGGCGACGAAGTCATGAAATACCACACGGACCCGACCAAATATGACACCGATGGTGACGGTCTGTCCGACGGCGACGAAATACTGAAGTATCACACCGATCCGCTGAAGGCTGACACGGACGGTGACGGACTGTCCGACGGGGACGAAGTGCTTCGGTATCATACCGATCCTCTCAAGGTCGATACCGACGGCGATGGACTATCGGACTATGACGAAGTGAAGGTCTACAAGACCGATCCGTTGAACCCGGACACCGACGGTGACGGACTGTCAGACGGTGAGGAGGTGCTCAAGTATCACACGGATCCGTTGAGGGCCGACACTGACGGCGGCGGGATGATTGACGGCGCGGAAATCATCCGCGGCACCAATCCGCTGGATCCGAAGGATGACATCGTCAAAGAGAGCATCATCCTGGAGCGCGGAAAGACCACGGTCATGCAGGGAATCAACTTCCTGACCGGGAGCGCGACCCTGACCAGGGAATCCGAACGCATGTTGGAGCAGGCCTATGCCGCTCTTGTTGCGAACAGCGATTTAAAGATGGAGATTGCCGGGTACACCGACGATGTCGGCTCACGCGTAAGCAACGAACGCCTTTCGCAGCGCCGTGCAGAAGCGGTGCGTGCCTGGTTCATAGCGAAGGGCATCGGCGGCTCGCGGCTGACGGCGTTGGGTTATGGCATGCGTGATCCCGTGGAAAGCAACAAAACCGCGGAAGGACGTGCGAAAAACCGTCGGATCGAATTCCACGTCAAATAACCTGCACGGTTGCCCCGCGACGGTGCGACGGGATCACCATCCGGTGATGATTTCGTCAACACCGTCGCGGTGTATTTCTTTGACTTTCTGCCTCCCTTTTGGTAATTTACTACGATGAAAGTCTCCCAACACCCCGTCTCCCGACTGGAATGTCCCCTGTGATCACCCGCTACGGCTACGATGTGGTCGGGGTCGTGGTGGTTGTATTTCTCGCGGGTTTCGTCGCATCCTGGTACTTTCTGGACGACCGCGTGTTCAGGTTCTCCGGGATGCTCCTTTTCGCTCTCGTTCTTGCATTTTCTCTCTATTTCTTCCGCGATCCTGATCGAACCACGCCTGTTGAGGCGGGCATGGTGATTTCGCCGGCGGACGGGAAAGTGCTGTTTGTCAAAGATGTGGCAGCGGACGAATACGTGAACGGCGATGCGGTCCAGATCAGCATTTTCATGTCGCCGGTCAACGTCCACGTCAATCGGTATCCGGTCTCCGGTACCGTCGAGTATTTCCGGCATTTCCCCGGGGAATTTTTGATGGCATTCGATGACAAAGCGTCGTTGCGCAACGAGCGGACACATATCGGGATAGCGACGCCATACGGGAAAGTGCTTTTCAAGCAAATCGCCGGGTTTATTGCCCGCCGCATCGTGGCCGAAGTGCATGAGGGGGATGCAGCGGTCGCTGGTGCACGATTCGGCATGATCAAATTTGGATCGCGCGTCGATGTCATTCTCCCGCGATCGGTCACTGTCAAGGTGAAGTCGGGAGACGTCACCGTTGCCGGTGAGACGATCCTTGCGCAATTTCCCACAGCCGGGTAGGGCGATGAGAATCACACGAGCTGTTGTTCCGAGCCTGTTTACCGTGCTGAACATGTTTTCCGGCTTCATGTCGATCATTCACGCAAGCCGCAACGAGTTCATACCCGCGTGCTGGTTCATCATTCTCGCTGCAGGATTTGATGCTCTCGATGGGGTGATGGCCCGCATTACGAAATCCACTTCGCAATTCGGCGTGGAAATCGACTCTCTGTCTGACGTCGTGTCCTTCGGTGCCGCGCCCGCATTTCTGGTATATCAATTCTCCCTGCATTCCCTCGACGGCCTCGGGATCTTTCTCAGTTCCCTGCTGATGATATTCGCCGGACTGCGGCTCGCACGGTTCAACGTGCAGCTTGTCGGATTCGACAAGGATCACTTTGTGGGTCTGCCTGTGCCCGCGAGCGCGATCACGGTTGCCTCGTTCGTCCTGAACGCGATGAGCGGCATCGATGAATTCCGGATCCATGCCGTCGACATTCTCCCCTGGCTGAGCATCGCACTGGCCCTCCTCATGGTCAGCAAGGTCCGGTACGATACACTCCCCAAAATTTCCCCGCGCGCGATCCGGAAAGAACCCTGGAAATTCATCTTCTTCACGCTGGCGGTCATCGTGGGTTTCGTGACGGCGGGGAGCGCAATTTTTCCTCTCTTTCTTCTGTTCATCGTACTGGGACTTGTCCGGTACGTCGGCGGGCTTGTCAGACGGCTTCTGCATGCCGGGCCACGGTTTGACGAAGAAGAGCGGATTGGTCAATCACGCATAGATTCCTGAGACGGCGACGATGATCCGTGCCCGGATACATATCACTCTGCGTCCCTCCATTCTCGATCCTCAGGGGAAAGCGGTTGCCCATGCCATCGGCACGATGGGAGTTGCCGGCGTGAGCGGCGTGCGCATGGGGAAGTACATTGAGATCACGTTCGATCACACCGACCCCGCATCGGCCCGGGCGGCGACAGACCAAATCTGCAGGAAGCTTCTTGCCAACCCGGTCATGGAAGACTACCGGTTCGAACTGGAGAATGAGGCGTGAAGAACGGCAAAGTGCGGTTTGGTGTGGTCGTGTTTCCGGGGTCGAACTGTGACCATGATGCCTACCATGTGTGCGGAAAGCTCCTCGGCCAGGATGCGGTGTTCCTCTGGCATAAGGAGCACTCCCTGCAGCAGAGCGACGTTGTCATTCTCCCCGGCGGTTTTTCTTACGGCGACTATCTCCGCTGCGGCGCGATTGCGCGATTCTCACCCGTGATGCGCGAGGTGGCGGCCTTTGCCGCAGACGGCGGCCTCGTCATCGGTATCTGCAACGGATTCCAGATTCTTGTGGAGGCGGGGTTGCTCCCCGGCGTGCTGCTCCGGAACGCTTCTCTCCGCTTCGTGTGCCGGCATGTTCATCTCCGCGTCGAAAACGCCTTCACTCCCTTTACGGGGCAGTACGCTCCCGGCGAGGTGCTGACCGTGCCGATCGCCCATGGCGACGGCAATTACTTCGTCGATGACAGCACGCTGCGGGAACTGGCATCGAACGGCCAGGTTGTGTTCCGGTATTGCGATGCGGCGGGCGTGACGTCGCCGGAGGCGAACCCGAACGGTTCGCTTGCCCACATCGCCGGCATCGTCAACAGCTCAGGGAATGTCCTCGGCATGATGCCCCATCCGGAGCGAGCTTCAGATCCATTGCTGGGATATACCGACGGATGGCGGGTATTCGCATCCCTGGTCGAACATATTGAGTCCCGCGTCGTACCGGATAGACATCTGGCGGGCGCGAGGGTATAATGTACTTTCCACAGGAGATATAACCCATGGGTAACATCGGCACTACCGAACTGATCCTCATCATGTGCGTGATCTTTCTCTTCTTCGGTGCGAAGAAAATCCCCGAACTCGCACAGGGTCTGGGGAAAGGGATCCGTGAATTCCGCAAGGCGTCCCGCGAAATTCAGGACGACGTCGACACCGACACCAAGAAGATCGACCCCAAGACCCCCGAGCAGAAAGGATAGTCCGCCGTGTTGTTCGACAACATCGGCGGGTCCGAGTTGCTCGTCGTCAAAGAAGACCTCGAGCGTTCAACGCGCATCGATTCGTAGGAGACAGCCTCCTGGTTCCATGGTGACCACGCGACACCCGACATATGACCAGACGCGTCGTTCCCTGGATGGGGAGGAGACCACGTGCGAGGCGACGGTCAGCGCATCGCTTGCGGCAATTGAACGGCGGAAGGGATTGAATGCCTTTTTGACGGTGTTTGCGGAGCGCGCGCTCGAACGGGCTCGTATGGTCGACCGGAAACGTGCCGAAGGACGGGCAGGCCGGCTGGCCGGCATGATCGTTGCAGTCAAAGATGCGTTGTGCATGCGGAATGAGCGCGTGACCTGCGCATCACGCATCCTGGAAAACTTCGTATCACCATATGATGCGACGGCCGTCGAGAGGCTCGAACGCGAAGACGCGGTCCTGATCGGCAAGACGAACCTGGACGAATTTGCGATGGGGTCTTCAACGGAGAATTCCGCCTTTGGCCCCGTCAGGAATCCGGTGGACGAATCCCGGGTGCCTGGAGGATCGAGCGGAGGATCCTGTGTGGCGGTCGCCGCAGGCATGGCGCACACAGCACTCGGCACCGATACCGGGGGATCTATCAGACAACCGGCGTCCTTCTGCGGGATCGTCGGCCTCAAACCCACGTATGGCCGCGTCTCGCGGTACGGCCTTGTGGCACTTTCATCGTCTTTTGATCAGATCGGACCGTTCGCCAACAGCGTGGCGGACGCCGCCCGCGTCCTGCAGGTGATCGCCGGACATGATCCCCGGGATGCCACTTCGGCACATGTTCCGGTGCCGGAGTACGCAGACTCCATCACGGGCGACGTCCGCGGAGTACGTGTCGGACTCCCGCGTGAAGCGTTTGCCGCCGGATTGCATGCCGACGTGCGCGCCGCCGTCGTCCGGGTGGCGGATCTGTTGCGTGATGCCGGCGCCGAGATCCTCGACGTGACGCTGCCCCATTCGGCGTACACGATCTCCACCTATTATATTCTGATGACGGCGGAAGCCTCGTCGAACCTCGCCCGGTATGACGGCGCACGGTACGGCTATCGGGCAGAGGGGGCACGGGACCTTACGGAAATGTACGTGCGCTCCAGAAGCGAAGGATTCGGGCCCGAAGTGAAACGCCGGATCATGCTCGGGACCTATGTCCTCTCCGCTGGCTACTACGACGCCTACTACCTGAAAGCGCAGAAGGTACGGCGTCTCATTCAAAACGACTTTTTTGACGCGTTGCGCCGTGTAGACTGCCTGTTGTTACCCACAGCGCCCACGACCGCGTTCACCATGGGTGAAAAGATCGACGATCCGCTCGCAATGTACCTGTCGGATGTCTACACCGTCTCGGCGAACCTCGCCGGCGTACCCGCAATCAGTGTACCCTGCGGGACGGACCGCGAGGGGCTGCCCATCGGTGCCCAGATTATCGGAAAGCAGTTCGATGAGCCAACCCTGTTCCGGGTCGCGGACACCGTGGAGCGTCTCGTGATGCAGTAAACGCCGGCACAGGGTGCGTGCCGGATACCAGGAAGCACCATCAACCTCGTGCCCATCCAACTAAATAATTCCACACAACAAGGGGCACAGTGCACGTTCCAACGATGAATAACAACCTGAGTGTTCAAATAACGAGGAACGGCACCGGCTTCTCAACTACAACCTCAAGCACATTCCCATGAGCATCCTTGTCGACAACAGCACGCGCCTTGTGGTGCAGGGCATCACCGGTGGCGAAGGCACATTTCATACGAAACAGATGATGGAGTACGGGACGAAAGTGGTCGCCGGTGTGACGCCCGGCAAAGGGGGAACGTCCTACGGCGGAACAGAGAAGGATCCGTTCCCGACCCAGGTGCCCGTCTTCAATACCGTCGCCGATGCCGTGCGAAGCACAAAGGCCAACACCTCGGTCATCTTCGTGCCGGCGGCGTTTGCCGGCGATGCGATTATTGAAGCGGCAGACGCCGGGATCAGATTGATCGTGTGCATCACCGAAGGCATTCCCACCCGGGACATGCTCACCGCCTACGAACACGTCACCAAGCGCGGCGTCCGGTTGATCGGTCCAAATTGCCCCGGCATCATCTCGCCTGGATATGCAAAGATCGGCATCATGCCAGGCTTCATTCACAAGAAGGGACGCGTGGGGGTTGTTTCCCGGAGTGGAACGTTGACGTACGAGGCAGTCTGGCAGCTGTCGGCACTCGGCATCGGGCAGTCCACCTGTATCGGCATCGGCGGCGATCCCGTCATCGGCACACGGTTCCTTGATGCGCTGAAACTCTTCAACGAAGATCCCGGAACGGATGGCGTCGTGATGATCGGCGAAATCGGCGGGACCGCGGAAGAGGAAGCTGCGGAGTATGTGCGCAAGAACATGAAGAAACCGGTAGTCGGATTCATTGCCGGGCGGACCGCCCCGCCGGGGCGGCGCATGGGACATGCCGGCGCCATTATTTCCGGGGGCAAAGGGACGGCCCAGGAAAAGATGGACGCGATGAAAAAGGCCGGCATCCACGTCGTGGAGAGCCCCGCCCTCATCGGCGAAACCATGGCTCGTGCGCTGCAGAAGCGAAAAACGAAGCCGGCAAGATCCGCGGGAAAGACCGCAACGCACGCAAGGACCAAAGCGAGAAGCACAGCAAAGCGTCCGAAGAAGTAACTCCCCTCGCCGGGAACGTCACCGAAACTCTCACATCCATCCAGACCTTGATCTATGGCCATTGAACGAACGCTCGCGATTCTCAAGCCGGACTGTGTTCGGAAGAACCTTCAGGGGCAGGTTATTGCACGTATGCAGAAAGCCGGATTCACAATCCTCAGCATGAAAATGGTGCGTCTCAGCCCAATCAGTGCGGGAGCTTTTTACGCGGTACACAAAGACCGCCCCTTCTACAAAGGGCTCGTCGAGTTCATGTCCAGCGGCGCATGCATGCCCATTGCCCTGGAAAAAGAGAATGCCGTGGAAGATTTTCGCACGCTGATTGGCAAGACCGATCCCGCCGAGGCGGCACCGGGCACCATTCGCAAAGACTTCGCGGAAAGCAAGGGCGAGAATATTGTCCACGGATCCGATTCCCCCGATAACGGCAAAAGTGAAGTCGCCTTCTTCTTCTCAGAAAAGGAGCTGGCAGAAAACAGGTAACGAACCGCCGGGAACAGACCGGCAACGGACGACGGACGTTCTGCATGACTTTGATTCCCTGGAAAACGCTGACGCGTACGGTACAGTTCAAGAATCCCTGGTGGAGTTACGGACGCGACACGGTGGTCCTGCCTTCCGGCAAGGAAGGGGAGTATCATTATGTGCATTCCCTCGGATCGGCGTGCGTCATCCCTATCGCCGACGACGGCACCATCCTCCTGGTCAACCAGTTTCGCTACCTTGGGCAGCGCGAGAGCCTGGAGTTCCCGTGCGGCGCAGTCAAAGAGGGAGCAACCCATGACCAGACGGCGTGGCTTGAGCTGGCGGAGGAGACCGGGTATTCCGCCGTCTCTCTTGTGTGCATCGGCGAGTTCAATCCGTACAATGGAGTGACCGACGAAATCTGCCGGGTGTACGTGGCCCGGGATCTTCGGAATGTCGGCGCCTCCCCGGATGACACCGAGGAGTTTGAAATCGTGCGCCTTCGGCCGGATGAAATCACGCGCAGAATCCGTGATGGCGAGATGTGGGATGGGATGAGCATCGCCGCCTGGTGCCTCGCGCGGGAGCGGGGCTGTGTGTAGGGGCCGCATCAGGTGTGCAACGACGGCCAACGTGTACATCACGGAGTCACCATGGTAAAATACCTTGCTCTGATTTCTATGATCCTGACTGCGAGTGCGGGTGCCGTGCATCCTCCGACCGTTCGCCCCGGAGCGGATCTCCTTCTCGCCCGGCACCTCCAGATGCTGCAGGGGAAGCGGGTCGGGATGATTGTCAATCATACCAGCCGGCTGATGACCGGGGAGTTCCTTGTCGATACCCTTCGCAGCGCAGGGGTGCAGGTGACTGCACTGTTCGGGCCGGAGCACGGTGTGCGTGGGGCGGCCGGCGCGGGTGAGAAAGTGACCGACGGTATCGATGAGAAATCCGGCGTGCCGGTCTATTCGCTGTACGGCGAGCGGAACAAGCCCACGGCGGAGATGCTGAAGCATGTCGATCTCCTGATCTATGATATTCAGGATGTCGGAGCACGCTTCTATACCTACATCAGTACGCTAAAGCTGTGCATGGATGCGGCCGCCGAATACCACATTCCCTTTATCGTCCTCGACCGTCCCAATCCACTCGGCGACCTCTCCGACGGTCCACTCCTCGAAGACTCGATGCGTTCGTTTGTCGGCATCGGACCCCTCCCGGTTGTCTACGGCATGACCTGCGGTGAGCTTGCGACGTTTATGAACGGTGCCGGCTGGCTGGAAGGCGGGCAGAAGGCCAACCTTACCGTCATCTGGATGGACGGATGGCATCGGGGCATGCTGTGGCAGGAGACAGGACTCCCCTGGCTGGCACCATCGCCGAACATCCCCACCCCGGAAACTGCGGAGATATACCCGTCGACCTGTTTTCTCGAAGCGACCAATGTGAGTGAGGGAAGAGGAACACCAACGCCCTTTTTTGTTCTCGGGGCGCCATTCCTGAATGCCGACAGGCTGTCAGCTGCGCTGAATGCCCGCGCGCTCCCTGGCATACGCTTTGCCCCTGAAACATTCACTCCGGTTTCCTCCAAACACAAGAACGTCGTTTGTGCGGGCGTGCGGGCTGCAATTACCGATCGGACGCGGTTCAGGCCCGTCCAGACCGGACTCGCGATTCTGGCGGAACTCATCCACCAGCAACCCGATTCGGTGGCACTTAACGGCAGGTGGCTGGGAAAACTGCTGGGGAAGGGAAACGTTGCGGCATTTCTCAAAGAAGGAGGCGATCCGGCAACCTTGGAGCCCGCATGGGCCGCTGAAAGGGAAGGTTTTGCCCGGGAAAGGGAGAAGTTCTTGCACCATCCCTACCGGTGAATATAGCCGGAACTTCTTCAAAACCTGCCTGTTTGGCTTGATTCTCTTCCGTTTTCCTTGACTTTCCCGCCGGATTTTGTTAGATTTTAACGATATTGTGTCATCTGACCGAAAATCGCAGAAAGAAGATAATGGCAGACGGGCTGGCTCCTTCCGTGAGTCGGAGGGAGCGCTGTTTTTACCTGGCACTGTTGGCCTCCGTCGTCGTAATCTATCTCCTGGGGGGCAAACACCTGTTTCCGTGCGGGGTTTTCACGGGAGCGGGTTTTTTTGCCTTTCCGCCCTGGCGCAGGAAAGGCCGGCCAGAGAAACAACTAGACACAAATGAGGGCCACACAGTGGATCCCGAAAAACACGACTCGCAGCAGACGCGGCTGCTGTTTGACGACTATCAGCCGGAGACAGACGGGTACGTCGTGAAGAGCGCAGAGGAGGAACCGCGTGTCGTTCCCTCTTCGAAGTCGGCAAAGCCCGTCATCGACACGGGTGGGCCGGTTCTGCGTGACACGGAGATCGTGGATTTTTTCGACCTCGACAGTGAAAGTACCGCCCGGGAAAGCGAGCCCCGTGCGGAGTTCCACGGACTTGTCGACAAGACACTGCTCGTGGTGAAAAACACGCTGTTCGCGCACACTGCGGCGTTCTTCTGGAAGAATCCGGAGCGGCTGCAACTGGTGCTTGAAGGCGTGGCGACCGACAGCACCGCGTTCTCCGCAGCGCGGCGGTTTGACATCGGCACAGATCTGGTGAGCAATGTCGGCACACTGGGCAAGCCGCAGATCCTCTCCATCGTGAATCCGGCGGCGGAAACGGACCTGCTCCGTTACTATGACGCCGCCGCAGGCGTGCGGTCGGCCATCGCAGTCCCGGTCTTCTTCCGCAGCAGCATTCAGGAAATTGAAACTGTCGGCGTCCTGGTGGTCGACAGCACGGCCGAAGACGCATTCGGACAGGAGACGGTGGATCTGCTCGGACGCTTCACCAAGCTGATTTCCTCGCTGATCAAGAGCTACACGGACAAGTATGATTTGCTCCTGGACTCCGAGCTTCTGGCATCGATCAGACGATTGCAGGATCGCCTGAAGTCGGACCGCACGGAACAGGCCGTCATCAACGCCCTGGTGGAGGAAATCGGCCGGCTGGTGAATCCCGATGTCCTGACGATCACCATGTACAACGACGATGTCCGGGGGTGGACGGTCCAGCGTGTCATCAACCCCATGGGGCATGCTGCAGTGCTCCCGTCGCAGATGGTGGATGGTGCCATGAGCGTTGTGGGCGAGGTCATATTGAGCAATCGTGTGGAAGTGATTCCGGATCTTGCCGGCGAAGAGCGTGCGCGCTACTATCGCGGCGAGACGATTCCCCGGGAAGGAGGATTTGTTGCCGTTCCCATTAGCTCGTTCAACCGGTGCTACGGTGCCGTGGCGGTGGAAAACAGGAAGGGTGCGGGACTGTCGGGGCAGGAGGTGGAGATGCTCTACCGCCTGGTGGAGAATGCGGCCGCCCTGCTGGAGGTGGGGTTCATGAACGAAGTGGTAAAGGAATATCTCGCCGTCGACCATCTGACGGGTCTGATGACGAAAAAGTTCTTCCTCCGGCGGATCGATGAAGAGGTGCAACGCGCGGAGGATATGAACGGAGAGCTTGCGTACGTCGAGATGACGGTGGACGGACTGGATGAGCACGTGCGCAGGTACGGACGCGAGGTCGTCGACGCGATCACACGCGAGGTGACATCTCTCGTGAAGGCACAGGTCCGGATGTACGACGCCGTCGGCCTGCAGGAACACCAAACGCTGGGCATCATCCTGGCGCATATGACGGCGAGCAATGCGTATCTGTGGGCAGAGAAGGCGCGGAAGAGCATCGCGAGCCATGTGATCTCGTACGGAACTAAGAATTTTTCCGTCACCGTCAGTGTTGGTGTATGCGGGCTCAGTGAGGGGATGCGGTCGCGAGAATTGATCGCCAACGCCGGACAGGTGCACGCCAAAGTGGCCACCGCCGGCGGGAACGGCGTACGGGTGTACTGAACAACATCGCAACGAAAGGAAGCACGGGTCCATGGCCAAACAGCAAACATTCGCCGACAAAGCAGCAAAAGCCGCATTAATGAAGGGGTCGAAATGCCCCACCTGCGGAGAGATTTTTCAGCCGATCCTGATGGTCACCTCGGAAAAATCGGGACAGTCCAATTCGTGGAAGTTCAACGAACGCCGCGTACAGGTGTGCAAGTGCAATGAAAAACAGGTGTATGCCTGACCGACGGCAAAGTCGTTCTGGTTGTGCTGGACGGCGTCGGGATCGGTGAACTGCCTGATGCCGGCCGGTATGGTGACCGCGGAAGCAACACGCTTGCGAACACGGCCGAAGCGGTGGGCGGACTGCATCTACCGGTCCTCGGTTCGCTCGGCCTGGGGAATATCACACCGATTCGCGGTGTGGAACCTGCAGCGCGGCCGCGGGCGCACTACGGACGGATGGCCGAACAGTCACACGGAAAAGACAGCACCACGGGACACTGGGAGCTCGCAGGCATTGTCGTCGAGCGTGCATTCCCGACCTTTCCGAACGGATTTCCGGAACCGTTAATGCAGCGGTTCCTCCGTGCGACGGGGTGTAAGGGTTTTCTGGGCAACAAAACAGCCTCGGGGACGGCGATAATTGCCGAACTCGGGGCCGAGCATGTGCGTCAGGGGTATCCGATTGTCTATACATCCGCCGATTCGGTATTCCAGATCGCCGCACATGAAGAGGTCATCCCGCTCCCGAAGCTCTATGAGATCTGCACGGTCACGCGCACTGGTGTCTGCACAGGTGACGCAGCCGTGGGTCGTGTGATCGCGCGGCCATTCGTGGGAACGGAGGGCCGCTATGCGCGAACGACCAACCGGAAGGATTTCTCCCTCGTTCCCCCGAAGGATACGCTGCTCGATATCCTCCAGGCGAACGGGATCGAGACAATCGGTGTTGGAAAAGTCGACGATCTGTTCGCCAACCGCGGTCTCTCGCGATCGAGGCATACCAGGACAAATGCGGAGGGGATCGAAGAAGTGATTGTGCGGGCCGCCGGCCTCCGGCGTGGCATGATACTCGCCAATCTCGGTGATTTTGACACGCTTTACGGTCATCGCAATGATCCCCGCGGGTTTGCCGCGGCGCTGGAAGCGTTCGATCAGCAGCTTCCGCGCATTCTCAACGAAATTCACGCCGGCGACCTGTTGTTGCTGACGGCCGATCACGGAAACGATCCCGTCTCGCCGAGCACCGATCATTCCAGGGAGTATGTGCCGCTGCTCTGCGTTGTGGGTGGGCAGGACAGGGGAAATGACCTGGGAACACGGGCGACGTTTGCCGATATCGCAGCCACTGTTGCCGGCTTCTTTGGTATCCAAGCCATGAAGGCGGGAACAAGTTTTCTGAAGGATATTCGCTGAACGATGCCGCAACGCCGAACCGTTGCGTCCGTATCAACAGGAAGCAATCGTGCGTCGTGCCGGCGGTGGGATGAACGAGGAACGGGCACACGGACGCGCGTAAATACAACACGAGGGATGCATGGTGAAAATTACCAAGCAGTATACGAATCGAGAAAGCCAGTCGCTCGATAAGTATCTGCAGGAAATAGGCAAAGTCGAACTCCTCAAGTCCGAAGAAGAAATTGACCTCGCGAGAAGGATTAAGAAGGGTGACCAGTCCGCGCTGGAGAAGCTGACCAAGGCCAATCTCCGGTTTGTCGTCAGTGTGGCGAAGCAGTATCAGAATCAGGGGCTGTCGCTCGGCGATCTGATCAACGAGGGGAATCTCGGCCTGATCAAGGCGGCGAAGCGGTTCGACGAAACGCGCGGGTTCAAGTTCATCTCGTA
>PMCM01000104.1 GCA_003154155.1 Ignavibacteriota bacterium
AGCGCGAGATCGATCCAGGGATCGGTCTTCCCCTGCCATCGGGCGAGGAAACCCCGGACATCCATGGTGTGGTGCCGGACATCCACAAACGGACCGAGCCGGTCGAGATAATATCCGCGCAGCTGGTGCAGCAGCGACGACGTCAAATTGATCGTGCAATGCACATCGGGATACTCCTTCAGCATCGCCGCCATGTCATAGTAGTCCTTGGTGCCATGTGTCCGCACCCATGGTCCCGCCAGCTGGTCGGTTTCCGGATTGGCATACAAGGGCTGATGTTGGTGCCACAGAATGTGGAGGTAGACCCGTTTGCGGCCAGGCACGGGAGGGTAGACGTCACGGGCATTGTCCGTCGAAGCGGGCGCCTCTGCGGTCAGGAGCACCCGGTTGTCGGGGGTCACCACAAAGACTGAGTTCTTTGCCGAACGGTTGTAGTTATCCATCGCGGCAGGATTCGCCGGATCCAATACGTACTCCCTGCCGTCAACAAGGAACTTGTACTGGTAGCGCCCGGGCTTCAGCGCTTTCGTGACGGTCCACAGCGATGACGGCCCCTTGACCAGCAGATCGGCGTCCTTTGACCATCCATTGAAATCACCGACGACAGCCACGCTTTGCAGCGCCGATCCCGCGAACGCGAATCGGACCCCGTCCGGCACAATGACCGGCTGTCCAAAGCAGGCGATCGCAATACTCATTGACACGGCCAGAACCGTATATCTTATGTTCGCACCTCGCATCAGGACTCCGCTCTTCGTCGGAAGACTACTTCATCAGAAGCATTCTCCGTGTTTCGACACGTTGTGTGCCATTACGCGATACCGACAACCTGTACAGGTAGACTCCGCTCGCAAGGGAGTGGGCATCGAAGCGAGCGGAGTAGTTGCCTGCCGTTCTTTCCTGGTCCACAAGCACCGCCACTTCGCGCCCGAGGATGTCGTAGACCGCGAGTTTCACCCACCCGGTACCCGAACCCTCGAACCCTATCTCATACCCTATCGTAGTCCCCGGGTTGAAAGGATTCGGATAGTTCTGGTCGAGGCGCGTTCGTTCCGGACGATTGATCGGCGGACCCCCGGCGACTGCCGTGCCAACGGGGCTGAAGGTGACCGCAAAATCCCCGCCAACGAATGCAGGAATGTGGAGAACGCGCCGGGCCTTGTCTATATCCGTATAGTTCGTACCGTCAAGCGTGACGCCGGCGACGCGCAACAACGGATCGGGCAGGTCGACCGGAGTGAGCCGGATATCCCGTACCCGTGCGACCGGATTGAAGGCGTAGTGCAGAGTCGCCGGCTGCCGATTGAGCAGCAGGTTGCCGTACAGGTACACGTAATAGCCGAGCTCGATGGAATGGTAGCCGGCCTTGCCGTCGTCCCCTTTGTTGGTATCCCAGATCTGAGCGCCGTACTTCGTCCGATTCTCGTACACTTCACCATACTGATGATCGACGAAGTATTGCATGAAGAAATTCAGCGTGCCGTCGGCCATGTCCAGGTACTTTGCCTTGCCGGTAATGTGATACAGCATGAGTCCGGACGTTACGGCCTGCTCCATTTGCCACCATGCTTTCGCTGTATCTGCCTGACCCCACATCAGCATCTGTCCTGTCGTCCGGTCGTAGTCCTTATATGGCCCCCCCCGCTGATGGTCGTATCCCTTTTGCAGCACGATGTCCACAAGGTCTTCCGCTGTTGCGAGATACGTGGATTCGGGGTGGAGCTCGTAGAGGCGGGCCAGGCACCATGCCGTCTTCAGCACATGTCCCATGATGGTCATGGTCTGCGTCGGATCGGGATTCCAGTCGGTGTCATACTCTTCGACAAAACCGGTCGCCTGTGTGCTTGCCGATGCAGCAAGATGGGTCACCATGTTGTCGGCGACCTTGATCAGCCGGTTCCAGTAGGTGGAGTCGCCTGTCATCAGGTACATGTGCAGGAGATGTGTCGTCACAGCGTCGACAGTCGCATTGAAGCTCTTGCGAGTCGGTCCCGAGCCATTCGCCAACGTCTGATCGTAATAGCCGAAGGACTGCGGCCGGGCGTCCCAGAAATGGGCATCGTTGTGAGCGAGGCTCCGCAGAAGCATTGCGCGGTCGAGGCTGTCATCCGTCACTTCAACAGACGCCATCATGCCGAGAATCGCATAGTGCTGGTAATAGGCGGTCTTGTTCGTGCCCGGGTTCGAGGGGACACCGTTTTTGCTGATCTCGTTGTACCATCCGCCATTCGCGTTGTCCCATCCCGACCTGTACAGAAAATCCAGGGCGCGTCGTGCATAGACGAGAAAGCGGGTGTTACCCGTGAGCATATATGCTCTCAGGAATCCGTACGCATCCCGTGATTGGTTGAGCGTGTTCTTCCCTGTGCCCCAGGAACTGATGAGATTGCCGGTGCGGTCAATATTGATATAGAACCCCCCCTGCACTGAATCGTACGCCTTGAACCAGAACTGCGCACAGCTGTCGACATAGCCGATCGCCTTTTCCGGGCTCGCCAGGTATGGCGAGGTGAATGACTGCGCTGTGGCGCTCAGCGTGGCCGAGAAGAGCAACGCGGCGAGAACAACGGCGTCGCGATATCCGACATCGAGTCGTTTACACTGCACGTGTATTGCTCATTTCATGAGAAGCATTTTTTTCACATCAACAGAGCTGCCGGCGACGAGGCGGTAGAAATACACACCGGTGGCCATGTTGTTCGCACTCCATGTGACCGAGTATCTGCCGGGGGACTGTGGTCCGTGCACAAGCACCGCGACCTCCTGGCCCAGCAGATCGTAAACGGTGAGGCGAACCGTCGTTGTGCTTGGGCCCGCAGTGCGATTGACACTAGTCGATGGACTATTGACGACCCCCCCGCTTACAGACCCTCCCGCGCCCCCAGATCCCGATGACACAGCCCCTATCTCATACACGATGGTCGTGCTTGGATTGAAGGGGTTGGGATAGTTCTGGTGCAGGGCAAACGACGCCGGCACAGGGGAGTCTTCTTCAACAGACTGGACAGGATTCGCGATCTTGAGCGTATCCTGCGTCAGTGAAATGGTGTACACTGAGCTCCCATAAGCGGGAAGGGTAACCTGGAGCGTCGCGAGCTCCGCAAGTGAAAGCGTCTGGGTGGAGTTCGCCAGAAGTTCGTTCGCGTAGATAGGCGTCGTGTTCTTGATTTCCTCCTGAAAACTGAGCGTGGTGCGGCCCCCGAGGGTGAGTGTCCCCGATTGCTCATTACCGGAGAAGTTGACGACCGTAAGTCCGTTCTGGTCGCGATAGGGCCGCACGAAAGCATAGAGCATGGGGTTGCTGGAAGGAACCTGGAGGATATCCGGAACATCGTCTGCGTTGACGATACCATCACCGTTGGTATCGAGTTTGTGTTGCGTAAAGGCGGGGAATGCACCCCTCAACGTGGCCAGCCGTTGATAGTGCGGGGCAAGCAGGGCGCGCCCTTGATAATTCCAATCGATGATGCTTCGGGCCCGGGCTTCCTTTGCCCCCTGGATGCCATATCCCCACCCGACCTCCTGTCCGTTCCAGAGCATGGGGAATCCGGGAGCGGTGAAGAGGACTGTCGCCATCGGCATGGTTCGGTGAAACGTGGTCGGCGCGTCGATGGTGAAGCTTGAAGAATAGAAATAGACGATGCGGTCCTCGTCCTGTGATTCCATAAAGCGCATGTACAGCGAATGCGGCCCCGGATAGAACCCACCGTCCAGAATAGCGTTGTGAAGATTCGGAATCGACCCGGCGACGAACGCAAAACCGCGGATTTGATAGAAATAGAGGCTGAAGTCATAGGCGGCATCAAGGCCGCCGTGAACGCCCTGGTTGACGTAGTCCGCGTAGATCGTCTCCGTGCCGCTCCCTGTGCCATCATCTTCGCCAAGGAGCAGGATATCCGGCTTCACGTGTTTGAGCGCCGTCCGCACGGGGAACCCCATTGCCGCCTCGCCATACCGCCGGTGCGGACCCCAATACACATCGAAGCGGAATCCGTCTGCACCGAAATCCAGGAGCCAGTATTTGAACATGCGGATCATCTCGGCCCGGAGGTCCACATCGGCCCAATTCAAATCAAGCAGTTGATCGGAAAAGCCTGAATAGTATGCGAAACCGAACGCGTCAAGTGACTGACCAAGGCCGTTTGTGTTGTGATCGATAAGCGTGTGTTCGTACCAGGTCCAATAGGGCGAATTTTGTCCATAGGTCCGGGCATCGATAGCCCACGGATGGCTGCGGCTGGAATGATTCGGCGTGATATCCAGGATGACTCGTATCCCATAGGCATGAGCCTGCTGGATGAAGTTCTTCAGATCCTGATTGCTGCCATACTCGGGCGCGACATTATAGAAATCGGTGATATTGTATCCAGGCCCCGTGCCGGTGTTTATCGGGAAAGCGTTCGTCATCACGGGCATCAGCCAGATGACGTTGAACCCGAGATCGCGTATTGCCGTGAGACGCTGTTCGGCTCCGTTGAGGGTGCCCTCCTGTGACGCCGCTTTGGGAAACAGAAAGTACACCCGCGCCTGCCGCGCCCACAAGGGGTTGTCCGCATAGCCCGGATTCGTCACCGTTCCGTCGGCATTGAGTACGAAGTATGAACGGGTGGTGTCAGCATTCCCCTGCTGATCCGCCACGATCAATCCAAAATAGTATTCGCCCGGGCGGGCCGGGAGTGGAACAGACGCTTCGACTCCGGTCATCCCCTGCACACCGAGCGGACGAAGGGGATCATCAAGCCAGATGAATTTCCCCGGGGGGGGGCCATCGGGGTCCGTACTTGTGGCAGCGCTCAGGACGACGGATGCACCGTCGAGGAGCGCTTGGGCCCGGGCCACCGGGGCATGCGAGACCGCGAGACTCACGATCACCGGTGACGACACCACCCTGGTGCCGGCGGAATCGACAACCAGGACGAATGCATTTGTCCCTTCTGATAGCGTGTCGCTCGCGCTCCACAGGCCACCGGAGACGCTCACCAGCGTCGTATCGGACGCATTACGGACGAGTTTCGCGGTATGCACTGACGTATCCTGAACAACCCCGCGGAGCGTCCTGACAGGGTTCACTGTGGAAAATCCGCCCCGGGTAGTGATCTGAACGTAGACTGCCATGGTCGTAAAACGGACGGTGTCGGCATTGCTGCCCGCCTGAAGAATAACAAGATGGTCGCCATTCGTGAGGGCCGTCGCGGGCCTGTACGCCAGGAGTTGTGACGAGGCATTATATGACGTCCCGATGTTGCTGACGGCCATGCCGTCAATAACCAGGCGGATGGAACCCGTATCCACGGTTCCCCCCACCTTGGGATAGAGGTAGGCGGTGATCAGCGGTGTTGAGGTCGTCACAACGGGTGAACGCTGGTTCGGCAGAAACTGATAGATGGTCGGATTCTTGACGTAGAGATACGTGTTGTTGTTATCACCCGGGTTTTGATGGTGATTGAGCGGGTCGTTAGGCCAAGTGGACGCACCCGCATAATAGAATTTGTACTGCCATGCCGTTGCGATGCCTTTGACGGGATCCGCATTCGGGTTGATGCCGATAGGCAGCCGGGCGGTGCGGGTCCACAGCCCGCTTCCATCATTGGTCATTGGCCAGGTTGCATTATTCCATCCGTTAAACTCCCCGACGACAGTCACGCCGGTCACGGCTGGATTCGTGTAACGGAATGTCACATCCACACTATCCTGCGCCCGTGTCACACCGGCACAGCAGAGCATAGCACCGGCGACGCGGCAAATCCATTCTCGATTCATAGCACTGCCCCTGAAATTACTTCCCGTCCCTCACAAAGACCGCACCAGAACATGCGGGCAACGTAAGGGCATAGTCGCCTCCGGCGGGTGGTTCGAGCGTTTGCTCCGCTGGAAGAACAATGCGCCATGCGCCGCTTCCACCGACTGCACCCAGCGGGATGACAACCCGGGCTGCAGCGGTATCGGCGTTCAACACAACCACACCGCAGGATGCACCATCCTTCCTCGCATAAATGTAGACACGGCCGGTGTCTCCCGATTTCAACGTTTCGAACGATCCGCGGCGCCAGAGGGGGTTTGCCCTGCGGAGACCGATCATGCGTTTATACCATGCATGCAGATCACTCCGTTGCTTCTTCCGGTCCCAGATCATCGTCCCCCGGCAGGCGGGGTCTTTTCCGCCGGTCATGCCAATTTCGTCGCCATAATAGACCATCGGCGCGCCAGGGTAAGTCATCTGAAAGAGGACAGCCAGCTTTTCCCGATCGACATCCCCGTTGCACATGGTGAGCAACCGTTCTGTATCATGACTTCCCAGCAGATTCTGCAGTGCAAAGTTCACCTCGTCGGGATAATCCTGGCGTTGATGTGCCAGCGCCGTGTCAAATGCCGAAGGAGAGGCTGTTTCCTGCGCAAAGAACTTCAGGCACGGATCACGGAATCGATAGTTCATCACCCCGTCGAATTGATCTCCCTGCAGCCACGCGGTGGCATTATCCCAGATTTCTCCTACAATATAACAGTCCGGGTTGATCGACTTCACGAGCGTTCGCCAGGCACGCCAGAAATCGTGAGGGATTTCGTTGGGGACATCCAGCCGCCACCCGTCGATGCCCATGGAAGTCCATTTTCGCGTCACGTCAAAGAGGTACTTCCTGACCGCCTCGTTGTTGGTGTTGAGTTTTGGCAGGGAGCCATAGCCCCACCAGCACTCATAGTTGGGTTTCGACGGGGGGCCGACCGGGAAGCCGTGGATGATGAACCAGTCTTTGTAGATGGATCGCTGGCCTTTTGCACGGACATCCGCAAAAGCAAAGAACGCCACGCCGACATGATTGAACACGCCATCGATGACCAGACGAATGCCGCGGGCGTGGCACGAATCCAGCAGCTTTCGGAAGACGGCATCATCCCCGAAATGGGGGTCGATGCGCATGTAGTCGGTGGTGTTGTACTTGTGGTTTGTGGTCGCCGCGAAAATCGGATTCAGATAGATCGCATTGACGCCGAGATCGTGGATGTAGTCGAGATGATCAATAATTCCCTGCAGGTCGCCGCCGAAGAAATTCCGGCCAGTCGGTGTGCCTCCCCACGCCTCCACGCCGGCGGGATCATTGGCGGTGTCGCCATTGGCGAAGCGTTCCGGGAAAATCTGATAGAAGACGGCGTCTTTGACCCAACCGGGGACAAAGCCGCCTGCCTGCAGCGGAGACGATGCAGTCAGCATGAGCAGCGTCCCGAAGAGGATTCCGGCGCATAGCCGGGCTGGTGCGGATCGCTCCGGGCGTCTCCGCGCAAAACTGTGGGCAACATGGATGGCATTCACGGTTCAGTATAGAGATTGAGGTTCTGAAATGCAATGCTTGCTTTGACCCCGAAACGTGTTATATTCATCTCGAACATCGCATTACTCCTGATGGCGCCTCGGCGCGAGGCTCAAGATATCCTTCACATTATTCCTCGAAGCGCATGAAGCATCGTCCGTCATCCACCCGTTCCGCTGTGCAGGAACAACTCAGCGCGTCGCGCCGCCATGCATTCTACGCGATCACCCTTGCGTTGCCCTTTGCCCTCATCATCTCCCTGGAATGTGGCCTTCGACTGTTCCACTACGGGCCCGACCTGTCGTTGTTCACGACTGAAGTCCTGCACGGCCGGACATATGAAATCATGAATCCCGCCGTGCGCCACCGGTATTTTTCCCGGGTGTCGTTCGCACCCTCCACTTCACCCGACTATTTCACCGTGCCAAAACCCGCCGGCACATTCCGGATTTTCTGTCTGGGCGGGTCCACCACTGTCGGTTTTCCTTATTGGTACAACTGTGCCTTTCCAACATTTCTGCGAGACAGGCTGCAGCGGACGTTTCCGGGGCGCTCCGTCGAGATGATCAACGTCGCGATGACCGCCACCAACAGCTACACTGTGGTAGACATGGCCGGGGAGTTGTTTGCCTATGAGCCTGACCTCATCCTCGTCTATGACGGGCACAACGAATTCTACGGGGCCCTCGGCATCGCTTCCCGGGAATCCATGGGAGGGGCCCGCTGGCTTTCGCGCCTTACCCTGTCGCTCGCACATCTCAAAACATACCAGCTGGCGCTGGATATCTCCGCGTCATTTGAGAAAATCTTCGGCAACGCCGAAGCCCGCAGGGGAACGATGATGGAACGTCTTGCCAAAGGGAAAACCGTTCCCTACGACAGCCCCACCTACCGGGCCGGCCTCGAGATCTTCTCGCAGAATCTCCAGGAGCTCAAGCGCCTCTGCGCGGATCATCACGTCCCGTTGATTCTCGGAACTCAGGTCTCCAATCTCCGGGGCCTCGTCCCTGTCGTCTCCGGCACCAACCCCAGCGTCCCGCCCTCTGTGCAGGTTGACTTTCAGACACAATTCAACAAGGGGCTGGATCTTTGGCTCAACGACCGGCCTGATGCCGCGCTCGCCGCCTTCCGACTCGCTGAAGCCATGATGCCCCGCCACGCCGAAGTTCACTACCGGATTGCCCGCTGCCTGGACACCCTTGGTCATGCACCGGAAGCGCTTCCAGAATACGTCGCAGCCCGGGACTTCGACGAGCTTCGCTTCCGAACAAGTTCGGATTTCAACAACGTTATCCGCGCCATGAACGACGGCCGCAACGTCTTTTGTGCGGATGTCGAATCAACTTTTGCGTCCGTCTCTCCATCCGGCATCGTGGGGAACGAGCTCATCCTGGAACATCTGCACCCCAATGCCAGAGGTCAATTCCTGATCGCGGCCGCCTATTTCCGCGTAATGCGCGCGCATCAGATCTTTGCCACCGGGGAAGAGTGGGCAACAGCAGACACCCTCACTGATGCATCGCTCTGGTCAGCCCGAACCGTGACGCCCATCGACGAGCGCATTGCGGCGCGCCGCACCGAAGCCCTCGTCACTGCCTGGCCCTTCCAGCCGGAAGAGATGCCGGTGAGCGATGTTCCCGCCTCCGACACGCTGGGAAAGATCGCCGATCAGCTCGCGCATGGACAGATTCACTGGAAGCAGGCACACGACATGGCAATCGCCTACGATGCCTCACGGAATGATGTCAGCGCGCTCGAACGCGAGTATCGCACCGAGATCAGTGAGCTTCCGAACATCGACGTCAGCCCCTATCTCCGGCTTGCACGGCTCCTGCTGGATCAGCACCGTATCAGCGAAGTCCGCGATATCCTGGAGAAGTCGTTGCGCGTTGAGCCCACCATTCTTGCATACCGCGCGCTGGGCGACATCGCCCTCCAGAGTGGCGCGCCCGCTCAGGCGGCATCGTACTATCTCAAGACCTTCGCATTCTCGCAATCACTTCCAGAACAGGTGGAGAACGGCACGTTGCTCGCCACGGCCCGCTACCGCTCCGGCGACACGACAGCAGCGCGCGAGCGCCTGCGATCCGTGCTTGCGATACGGCCCGACTATCTTCCCGCCGTGCAGTTGCGAGACCTCATGGACGGACGGCGCTAGCGCATCCTGGTGGCAATTGCCGACTGCAAGCGGAGTGCATCAGGGTAGTTCGGCATAAGTGTGAGCGCATTGGCCACATTGTCCAGGGCCCTTTGTAGTTCGCCCCTGTTCGCTTCGAGCGCCGCCAGCCCGTACCATGCCATTGCCTGCATGCGCACTTCGCCGGTTTTGGCCGATTGACGCTGCACATACTGCAATTCCTCGCCCGCAGCGGCATAATCACCATTGTTCACAAGAATCAATCCCAGATCGACACGGGCATTGAGATACGACGGATTCGACTCCTTCGCCTGCCGGTAGTAACGCACTGCTTCATCCCGCCTGCCACAGTTGTTGAGCAGGCTTCCTACAAGATAATTCGTGTAGAAGTTATACGGATATTCATCCAGCATCGCTTCATACGTCGTTTCGGCATCGCGGGTCCGCCCCGTCCGCCAGAAATAGGTCGCCATTGCATAACACGCTTCGTTCCAGGGAACCTTCCGCGCATGGACATCGGCGACCATCTGCGCAAGTGTGTTGTCGGCATTCTGCAACAGAGGTGTCTCGCGGTGATAATTTTCGAAGGGCCAGTGGCCGGTGAGATGTTCTATGGAAAACTCCCCGTACGCGAGATCCAGCCAGCACAGGCCCAGCGAATCGCTGTCGAACGGCAGCAGGCGATCGCTCGCGACCTTCCCAGGTATGTACTGACCCGCACGTATCTGCCTAACGAAGGCGTTAGCCAGCTGCGCATAGCCGTAGGCGGTGGGATGGAGATGTTCCCAGAAGAGTGTATCGCCGGCAATACCGTCCGGGGAACAGGACGACATGACCGAATCACCGTCGATCACCGGCACGGCCTCCTTCTCACACACCTGCCCGATGATCGTGGTGATCGCCCCGGGAGCGCGGAATTTCAGCAGGTCCCTGTCCCTCGCAGACGACAAAGCGACTTTGGCCTCCGACGATCTGCCGAGACCGCGGAGCGCAATGCCCTTCCAATACAGAACCTCGGCGTTGGACGAATCTGCAGGAGCGAGAGCGTGTATGGCATCGAGCATTTCCGGGTATCTCGACGCCGCGAAGAGCCGGCGCATGGCCACCGGGAAAGGTTCATGGGACCCGGGAACGCCGAGGCTGTCAGAGACAAACGGAGGGAACGTGAGGTTGGAAGCCAGACTGGCGACGATCACCGGGACATGCGCGTCATGGAATGTATCCAGGATGCACTCCAGATTTGCAGCAAAGTGCCGGAAAATGCGCTCTTCCTCGGCTGACCCCGTTGCGACCAGCTGACCCCGCGACACTTCGCGCATCAGTGTTGGAGCGGGTGTTCCCAGATCCGGCGGATGGGTGAACAGGGGCAGCACGAGCCGCACCAGACGGTACTCTCGCAGCGCATATTTGATGCGTGTCAATACCGGGAATAGTTTTTCGGGATATGAAGCACCGACACCATCGGGCCCATAATATTCGTTGTGGCCCATATACACAAGTACCAGATCGGGGTGAAATGTCAGCAGCGACGGGACAAAATCCCGGACCACATTGCTGTTAATTGCCGATGCGCCCCAGTTGACGACCTCGAATTCCACCTCAGGATAGAGATGCCGCAGCTGCTTGCGCACGATCCCGGGTATGTTGGCATTCATGTCGTACGGCGTCCCGAACATGGAGGAACTTCCGAGCGCCACGACACGGAAGGTGTGCGGCGTCTTCTCCTTCCGGAACAGTGTCGTCTTGAACTCGGGGATCACCGGGAATCCGGGCGGGAAATACTTCTCAAGATAGGCGCGGTTTGTCTGGTACCAGGAAATGCCGTCATAGTGCGCCTCGGTGACCAACGGCGGCGGGGTCGCCACGCCAAACATCCGCAGCACGAGCTCGGTGCAGGCGAGCAGCAGAAGCAGCAACAGCACAGGGGCAAGGCTGAACAATATATGTCGTACGCGCGTCGTCACGTGGTCTCAGGGGAGGATTTGTTCGCGAGGCGGCTCCACATCCAGCCATTCGACTTTTGGGCTGACAAACGGCACTTCGAACATCCTGCCGCCGAATCCGAGAAACCGGTAGGCGAGCATGGGCAGCGTGGTGACCTTCAGCATCTTGAGCCGATCCGCGTAGATATCGTAGCCCTGGCGCGCCGCGCTCTGCGCGGTGAAGAGCGTGGTGGCCCGTCGCGACTTCATATCGAGCAGCTCCCGGCTCGCACGGCCGAACCTGCCGGCGAAAGAGGTGTCTCCCTCGCGGAGTCCGTTCCGTTTGTGCAACAGCTGAACATAGAGAAAGCCGGTTGAGTCGCGCAGCGGACCGTAGAACTGGCCGCTGTCAAGACCGGCCGCAATGGCGGTCAGCGGAGGCCTCTCGGTTATTGCAAGCCACGGCGTGATCCCTCCCCTCGCCGCGGTGGTATCGACGGAGTATTGCCGCACGGCATCGGCGAATGTCCCACCTTGCTCCATAAAATGGAACGCCTCCTGCATGTCCCGTGCTGTGAGGGTCCGCAAGACCCGGAGCTGCACTTCTGGCACGGGGAGCGTGGCATCGGTCGAAAGCAGATAGGCGAACACTTCCGCGTCGCTTATCCGGGTCACCTCGTGAATGCGACGCTCGGTCATGCCGGCAAGGTAGTGATCGCGCCAGGGTGCTAGTTGCTGCTGCACCTCGACGGACCGATCCAGTCCCCGCGCCAAGGCTTCTTGGGCCATAAGCTCCTGCCGGGACCAATCGCGAAATACGCTGAAGAGGCGCGCGGCAACACCCCGGACGGAGTCGCCACTCACGGTGAAACCGATCGCCGCCAGCCGTGAAACCGCGTCTGCAACCGTCCATGAGGTCGTGCCGGCGATGATAAGCGTATCCGCCTCTTTGCCCGAAAGGCGGTCGAGCACCTCCGAGGCCATTGCAGGGGTCAGCGCGACGGAAGGAGGGGCGTAATGGCGCCGGAAGACCGCAGCGACGGCCTCCCCCACCGTCCGATAGAGCGCCGGCGGCGAAAAGGAGATGCGGTTGTGCAGCATCTCCTCCATAAATTCTTCTTCCCGTGCCCGTTCTTTGCGTATGCGGATTCTGATCTCCACGCGTTCGCGCAATGTCAGCGGTGACAAGTCCGCATAACGTGCATTGCGCTCCACGCGACGGAGGCGGAGGATATACCATCCCTCCCCCGCGTGGATAACAGGAGACACATCATCGGCCCCGAGCCGGTACGCGGCGGATTCAATCGTCGTGTCTGCATCGCCCCACAGCACAGTTGCGGTGTCCCGCAGAGCCTGCAGTGACGGATCCAGGACGTGCCGGTCGAAGTCCTTTCCCGTACGCAGGTGCGACCGCACAAACCGCGCGCCGGTTTCATCCGGGAAATACATATAGCTGACCAGCAGTTGTTGCTGGGCATGGAGGATCCCTTCTTTCACTTCTGGTCCTGACACGCGCACTTTTTGCCGGACTTCCTGCCGGTACAGCTCATCGCGAGCGAAGAGCTTGACAAGATCGGCCATTCCGGCACGAAACAGCGCGGAGGTGTCCAGGCCGCGCGCAAGCGCCTCCTGGGCCAGGAGCTTTTCGGCAATCAGGGAGTAGAGAAAGGTAAGTTTTTCCTGTTCGAGCTGGGGCTTGCGGTGCCTGTACAACCCCGGCGTCAGCTCAAACCGCTCCAGGAATTCCCGTTCGCTGATGAACACGTTGCCCACACGCGCCACCACGGCGACGTTATCCTGCTGTGCCAGCGCGAGGAAAGGAGCGGCGAGGAGGATGCCGGCCAAGAGGGGGATGATACGGCGGAACATCACGGACATCGCGTGGCCCTTAATACAAAACGAGGCGGTCCCGGGGTCCGAGACCGCCTCGCTCGTTACGAATCAGACGATGTTACTTGAGCAACACCATCTTCTTGACGCTGACGAAGTCGCCGGCGGTCAACCGGTAGAAGTAGACACCGCTTGCGAGGTTCAGACCTTCGAACTTCACATGGTACGTGCCTGCCGCCTGCACTTCGCTCACCAACGTTGCCACCTGCTGGCCGACGATATTGTACACCCGCAATTCCACCTTTGCCTGGGCGGGAATGGAGTACTCAATCTTTGTCGTCGGGTTGAACGGGTTCGGATAGTTCTGGGCAAGAACATATGTCAACGGCTTGCCCTGCTCGAACACGCTTGTCGGTTTCTTCGGTTTGTGCAGATCATAATCCCATGCATCGTAGAATGCCGGGTTAATGCTGCCGAAGTCGGTCGCAATCGTGTAGATGCTGTCGGTGTCGACAATATTCGCAGCGTGGTTGTTACCAAAACCGCCCTTGCCGCCTTCGTTGTCACCACCGAGGATACCGAACTTGTAGATCTGACCCACATAGCCCTTCGTGCCGCCAGTAGCAATCACGCTATCGGGACCCGCCTGGACTCTGCGCGTATAGATGGAGTCGTGGGCGACCTTGTCGCCGTTGGTACCATCGTCATACAGCTTCTGCGTATTGGTCGTATTCAGCGTGATGCCCCATGTTGCCCAGCCGCCGACCGCGGGACCGTTGATCCAGACTCCCCACTTCATGATGGAGTCTTTCAGGGCAGGAGTCACAGTGTACGCGCCCTGGATATCGGTCAGCGTGTCGCCGCCCCAGGCCGGACTCACCTGGTAGTATGCGGGACGCAGATCGCAGGTCCATGTCACGTTGACGTTCCGGGCCAGAATGCGGCCGTTCGGGAACGTCGGCTGACGACGGGCCTGGATGATGGACGTTGCGGTATCGCGCACGGTCTGCCCGCTCGCGACGGAGGCCGTCGAATCGATAAGAATCTGACGACGTTCAGCTTCGCTGGTCACTGCACCATTGTAGGTGTAGTTGTAGTAGTTTTCGCGTATTTCAACGCCGTTACGCACGACGTAGTACTGGTAGTCCAGAAGCTTCTTCTTCGCCGTCACGATTGTGTCGGTTGCCTGGAACACCGTGCCCGATACGCGGGCAAGGCGTTTGCCCTGGCCGGAGACTGCTGCGGTGGTGAAGTAGCCGGAACGGACGTAGATCGTATCCGTGAGCACGTTCACGCCGCCGCTGGCCGCTGCTTGTGCCATATTGGCAACCCACGTGATCTTGATCGTATCCGGATTCGCACGCTGCAGAGGTTGTTCATTATTGTAGAACACCCATCCGAGGGTCGTATCCTTCAAGCCGACCGGCACGGTAAACGTGCGGTTGGCTGATTCTTCCCGGCCGTCCCAATTGTTGTTGAAGAGGAACTTGTACTGGATTTGCTGTCCTGCGGTCAGCGCGCTCTTGTGGAAGCGCAGCCGTGCCGAATACATATCCGACGCCGCAATCGTATAGCCGTCGCCGTTGGACGCAGGTGATTCCGCCTTGAGGAACGTCGAGATGCCCCAATTCAGATCATCAAGGGCGTTGCCACCGCCGCGCACCGCGACCGTGTCGGCCGGCGGATTGAATGACCCCGCGGCAATTCTCGGGCGCAGATTCACGCGGAAGTAGACGCTCAAGATCGAATCCTGGACTGCCGTCCAGGGACGGAAGTACTGCGGGTTCGTGCTGGCGCCGTTGTTCCAGAACTCGACAGCGAGTGTCGTATCTTTGTCGGGCACGATGAGCGAACGGTTGTCATTCTGCGACGGGAAATCCGCAGGCACGACAGCCTGTTCCCAACCGGTGCCGGTGGAATACGCCACCGTGTACTTGTAGCGCAGCGTATCGCCGGCCGCCATGTAGACCGTCTTGGTCCAGTAGTCGCCGCCGATGCGCGTCATGTTGTTCTGCGCGTCGTTACCCCAGGTCACCGGGGAGAATCCGCCTGCGTTGCTGACGCCGCCGCGGACCTGGATCGTGGATCCGGC
>PMCM01000012.1 GCA_003154155.1 Ignavibacteriota bacterium
GTGGATGAAGTCGAACGGTGGGTTCAGCGGTCGTCTGGCGGGCGTGTGGAAACGAAAGTGGGCGTTATCTCCATCGAGACTCCGGTTCGGAGAAAGCACCACGAGATGTTCGATTTCGATGAAATGAAGAAGATATCCGCATACGCGCGTGAGCACCGGATCGCACTGCATCTTGATGGAGCCCGGCTGTTCAACGTGCCGCACCATTCCGGCAAGACAATCAGAGAGTACTCATCCTTGTTCGATACCGTGTACGTCTCGCTCTGGAAATGCTTCAATGCAGCATCAGGTGCTGTGCTCGCTGGAAGCAAGGATTTCACGGAAGGCTTGTTTCATCTCCGGAGAATGTTTGGTGGCGGACTCCCCCAGGCGTGGCCTTTTGCGTCAGTGGCATTCCACTACGCCGATGACTATCTCGAGGGCTACTCCAGAGCATGGAACGTGGCGGATGCATTCCTCGCCGCACTCCAACAAAGTGCCCGCATGAGGATCGAGAGAGTCGCCAATGGCACGAGCACCTTCCACATGACTGTCGATGGTATCGCGCCAGCCGCATTTGCAGAACGACTCTTGAAGAGAAATATCGTACTGCCGCAACCCCAGAAGGATACGGGTGGCTTCTGGATGATGGTAAACACAACGCTAAACCGCATTGGCGCTGGAGAACTTGCAGGGATATTCCAGGAAGCGTCACGCCCGTAAAAGGATTACGGATTCCGTGAGCGTTACCTCAGGAGCAACATCCGTTTCACCGCGCTCATGCCGCCAGCCCGGATCTGGTAGAAATAGACGCCAGAAGCGACCGAGTAACCTGACGATGCAATTCCGTCCCACGCAACCGTATGCTCTCCTTCACTCTGTTCCGCGTCGACGAGCGTCTTCACCCTTCTCCCCAGCAGATCATAAATCTGAAGTTGCACCGTCATGGCCCGGGGCAGCCCGTATCTGATTGTTGTTCCCGGATTGAATGGATTCGGATAATTGCTCCAGAGAGTAAGCGTGCTGGGCAGCTGGGGTGCCGGCTCCTGTTGGGAAAGTGCAGTTGTTCGCAATCCTACGGGGTCAGGGTAAGCCTGGCGGACATACTTTGCGAGCCACTTTACATAGTCGATCGTATGAATACGGTCTCCACCCTGTGCACCAACTACCGCGTACACGACCTCCTGCGTGTCACCTAGAGCCATTGTGCAGGGCCCGGTGTTCATAAGAAACCGGCGATCACCCGGAAATCCTGACCAGATCGTTCCAAGGCCGTCGATATCTCCCGTTCGCGTCACGGGATCACCGCTGTATTTGAATAGCGTCGGGTGCCCGGCGCCATCCTCAAGTTCTCTGAGCGGTCCATTTCTGTCAGGAATGTATCCACGCATCCACCGCCACGTGGGCAACAGGCCTGGTGTCCCGAATGCGGGGTCTGAGATCGCAGTTCCTGTCCACTTCGCATAGACTGATTGAAGTCCCAGGTTGCGCATTCCGGAATGTGGAGTAAACCCGGTATACCCGATATCCCCCTCGTCGCCCCGAACAAGTGGCCCCTGCAGCAGCATCCAGGCGACGGTGGGTGGAATAATCGAGTGACGATAACTGCCGCCGGCATACGCGAACCCGGTAGTTGGAACTTGTAGTAATCCATAACTCTCGTCGACATACGCGTAGCCGAGCTGCAGCGTCGTGTCGCAGCCCTGCAGATCATTACCAGATGATACGATATCGGGATCAACAAATTTCGTGATAAACAGGGAATCGATACGGGCCGAGGGAGAAAGCGACGGGGTCCCTTTAAAGATCAACCTGTATCGGACGAAAATAGTATTTGCCAACGCACCGACTGTATCTTTGTATCCCCACCATGTTGACTGTACCTCCATCCCGATCGGCAGTGAGCCATACAGTGATGCCGATGTCGCCGGATCGAGGTCGTTCACGACGGACCAGCAGACCATATCGGCATCTAGCAATCCGGGCGCCTCATCGGGATCCCGAACTCCGTTCCCGTTCACGTCATAAAACGGAGCTCCGAGTGATGCCGGCCAGTTCATCCAATCCTGGCGGTACTGCCTCCGGAGCAGGTCAGTCTCCAGCCGTGTGATGGAATCGATCGGGGTATGGAAGTAGTCAGCGGCGTCCTGCCTGAGATCGGCCGTCTCGTAGTCTTTGCGAATCCGGTAGACACGCGTCGGATTGTACCCGCCTGGGAGTGATGTGGAACTGATAGGACCTGGTTGCACACCTGCGTTGTAATGCACTCCCGTAATGCGCAACTCGCGCAACGATCCTGACACAACGTAACCGCCCCATTCAAGATCATCCGCATACGCACTCATCGCAACATGCGCAGGGAAAGTTGCATAAGTAATAGAAGTATTGATGCGCAGGTCACTTCCTGCTGTGAGATTGCTGTTGATAAAGTAGAGATGATTATTGATGTTCAGCGGAACTGTGGTCTGGCTCGTGTCCGGCTGGGCTTGCGATTGAGTGATTGCGCCGGTGATGAACAGTGCGAGACACAGAGTGGTGCGGATGATGCGTTGCATGGTGACCTCCCCGGGGACCCCCCTGATTCAAATGTACCCCGAAGATCTGCAATAGTCAATCAATCAAGTACCCGCGTGGAGCCACAACGCACCGGGAATCACGCCTAGATAATCACATGGCGCCGTGAGTCACATGGCATGCATTTCACGCGTCCCACCGTTCAGACCGCAAATCCATTTGCTGCGGGGGCGATTTCTCCGGCGGCCATTCATGCTGGGTGTAGTATTCATGCTACTATGTTTGAGGCCAACATTTGACCTAATGTGCGAGACGGTTGCATTTCAACTGGGTGGCAAGGGCGACATTTGTCATATTGCCAAAATAGCAGGTTATCCCACGACGTGGGATCTCGCAAACGCTGCGATTGGCTTGTGCTGACTGGCGATTGCAGGGGTACTCAGAACCTACAGGAATGCGGCCACCTAACCCCAAACGCCGGCACCTGACGCCGGACAAGGAACGGGTTGACTGTTGTTTGACAAAGCCAAGCTGCGGAGTGCTTTGCTCAAACGACGGATGGAGGTGCGAGTTGAACGGACGTCAAAGGAGGGACCACGAGCCCTGATATCCGCGCGTTCATCTCCAGGGGAGGAGATCTCGTTGCGGGAGACCACCTGGTTGGTGCTTTGGTTTCCACAGATTCCGGGTGGAGCTGGTCGGCACGGGGCCCAACAGTGACCTCTGTCCTCGGGGGGGAATGGAGTGCAGTACAGTACTTGGAATAGCGCTTCTCTGGGTCCGGGAGTCCAGCCACGTGGCAGCTTGCGGGACTTAGGGAGTTCCTCTTCTGCCTGATGCAAGCACGTTCCTTCCAGAATTAGCTACTCTTTCATCCTTTCAGCCGATTNNGTCACGTCCGAGATACTTCATCGGATATATTACCATCGGGAAACCGAACAGAAGCGGCGCTGAAAACCCTGGAGTGCGGTGGTTCGTGTGGGAGTCCTTCACGTGTCTTCTGAGTTGAAGGAGGATGATCCCAGCCTTCCAGACACAACTGTTCCCGATGCGATACCGGCTGCAATAGGTTTCGGCTTACGGCGTGGTTCCTCGTTCTCCATCGTGATGGGTCGACCTCGCATACCCTTTACGCATTCCCAACATGCGGCACGACGAACGTTGGGTTGCGGGAGTTCACTTGCGCGTTATGTTTGTCCACAGATAAAGGAGGGTCATATGAGAGCAACTAAGTTGTTTGTGACGACATGTGTGGCAATTGTTCTTGTCGCAGCTGCAAGTACATCTCAGTCCTATGCGCAGGTGCGCGGTGATGTGCGAGTGGGTTTCTTTACTAATGGATCGAATGCCTCACTCGGTGCTGGGATTATCGGACGCATCGCACCGAATTTGT
>PMCM01000095.1 GCA_003154155.1 Ignavibacteriota bacterium
CAGGACTGGGTGGACGATCTCAACAAGGATCCCCGGACGCGTGTGGCAGCGGGATTCGGGACGCGGGTAGTCCAGGAGAACCAGGACTATTTCATGCGGAAGGCCTGGGACCAGGTGACGAACGTCCTTGCGGCGAACAAGAAGATCAAACAGGCTGTCTTCACGATGAACGTGGCGGCCAGGTATACGGCAAAGACCTTTTCCGCGCTTGCGCCGAACAATCTCCTGGCCATGAGCAAACCCGTGTTATCACGCGTCATGGGGAGCCCGACGACGATACTCCAGCAGGTGCGTAACAGCAACATTCCCGTGGCAGCATTTTCGGGAACTTTCAGACGGTACCTCCGGCCGCGCGGACCGGTTATGCGGAAGTTGAACGCAGCGACACCGCTGATCTTCGACGGTCTGATCAACGATATCGGCGCGGGGAAGGTCACCGCTGCGCCGCCGCGTTCCACACCTGCGGGGATCCCGGATACCTCCACGATTGCCGGACAGATCTCCTCGGCAACGATGCCTGCATGGCTCACATGGCTCATACAGCATGCCCTCCTTGTGCTGATTATTCTGCTGATTCTTCTCGCAGCGGTGGGCTTTGCGACCGGTGCATGGCTCGTGGTGGGCAGCATTGCGGTAGCTGCCGCAATTGCCACGGCAAGGGCGCGCACGGTCGTCGTGCGCGACACTGCGGCCGCTACTGCACTCACAGATCCCCGGGCAGAGGCCTCCGCTCTCGCGAGTATCCCCCCGCAGCCCCACTTCACGCTCGCGTTGAGTGATGAGACCACTACACCTCCGGCTACATCCACGCCGGCGGGGGCCGACAGCGTGGAGGGAGGCAATTTCCGGAAGGCCCTCACCGATTTCTCGAAACGCATGACTATCAATGTTCCACAAGAGGCCGTGGTGCCGCTGAATCTCCCGCAGACATACCAGAAGGTCAGTGCCGCCATCTCTCCCCTCACGGCATTTCCGTATCAGCTCTACTATACCATAAAATTCCCCGGATATATCAACACTACGGATCCTGCCAGCATTTTCGAAGCGATGGCGTACCCGGATTTCGAAGAGCCGATGTACAAAGAGCTCGTCGACATATCAGGGGAGCTTCTCCTCCCGAACCTGAAGCTCGTGCCCGCCAACACAATCTCCCTCGTCAAAACAAATCAGGAATTCATCGAGTCGTACCTTGTCGGTCTGAACCATGAGATGGGCAGGGAACTCCTCTGGCGCGAGTACCCTACGGACCAGCGGGGGAGCTACTTCCGGCAGTTCTGGGACGTCAAAGGGATCATCCGTCCGGATGCAGGAAAGACGGATGCCGAGCTGACCGAGGAATACAAGGATATCGATCCGATCCATACATGGGGCCGCCCGACGCTCCTCGGATCGCACAACAAGCGGAGTACGGCTGCGGGACAGGACAAGGCGGTGCTGCTCATGCGCGGAGACCTGTTGAAGCGCTATCCGAACACCGTGATCTTTGCCCAAAAAGCCATCCCCAAGAACAACTCCACTGACACGGTGATCGATCAGGATTTGAGCACCGCGGAGTTCGCCACGGAGGTCCGCTTCCCGCTCTACAAAGCGGGCCTGCCTCCCGACATCAAGGTCTTCGGCTTCGATCTGACGATCAAGCAGGCCAGCGGAGACGATCTTACCCCGGGNNTTCGACGACAACCTCGGGTGGTTCTTTGTGATCCAGGAGGTCCCCGGTGAGCCCCGCTTCGGCATGGACATCCATTACGACCCGGGAACGGATGGCATCTCCTGGGATGATCTCGCGTGGGACCTGCTCCCCGACGGCACGCAGTTCATCAAGGGAAGCATCCTGCCGAATATCACCGTTGCCGATAAAAGCAGGTGGGGTTCCGACTCGGCGAACATGGCCTACGTCCTGTTCCAGAAGCCCAGCATGGTTGCGGTGCACGCAAAGGAAATGCTCGACGGACTGAGCACATAACACGGAGGTTCGGGTATGCCATCCTGGAGTGAACTGCTGGTACAGATCCGGAATCTCCGGAACGCACGCGTGCAAAACGATCAGGATCTGTATGCGATCCAGCTCCGCCTGCGCGATGCACAACAGGCGGCCGAACGTGCGGCACGGAAGGAGACTCCGGCGCCCACGCCGGCGCAGAAACGAACGACCGGACAGACACCCGGTGCGGCCCGGCCCCCCGGGACGGCACAGCCGGCCAAGGGATCGCCGTCAACCACGCAACCCGGCGCATCCGGTCCGGGAAGTGCGACCGCAGCGACAAATCCATCATCGCTCACCGATGACTACAAACGCGCCAAAGCGAAATACATTCAGAGCGTAAGCGATCTCTCGGCTGCGGTGGGCGCGGTTTACACCGGCGCCGGACCGCAGGATGTGGTCAAGAACCTCCGCGACGACATCCCCTTCCTCCTCCTTCCCGTGCGGATCGAAACCCGGTTCGTCACGGATACGCAGCCGCCCGAGCTCTGGGTGCGCGTCTACCCGGACGATATCGCCATCCATACACACGAGACGGTGCTGACCGCCGACGAAGTATCCCAGGGGGAAATCTACTGGACGGCACTCTGGGACGCCCGGGCTGCGGGTGGGGACCAGGAAGACACGAAGAAGAACGCGTGGAGTACGCTTGCCGGACAGTTCGGCCCCCAGCGGGCCGCATGGGTGGCGCATGAAACGCGACCGACCAACTGGTCCACGCCGCTGGACAGCAACGGCCAGCCGGTGCAACCTCACTTTCCCGCGCATAATCTCACCAAGACATCATCCTGGAGCAGGGCGCCCCGCACCAATGTCATGCCCGACAAGTTCGTGGTAATGCTGTTCGATGGAGACACCATCGTGCAACAGGTCACCGGCAATCAGATCCCCGATGAGCTGATCGTCGGACCTGACCCGATGGAAGAGGCCGACGCGTTTGTGATGAAAGACGGGAAACTCCTCTTCGGTGACGCGTTCAGCTGGTCGTCCGACTTCGACAAGGCGGTGGCGAACGGCATGGGGTTCCGGATCCCGATCACGGCACAACAGGTCAGCACTGGTTTTTCCCGGGTTCTGGTGCTCGGCCTCTCGCTTTCCGCCGACGAGAACGATGCGCAGAAGCAGATTGAAACCCTAATCGACAACCACCACTACTCTCCCAAAGGCTTCAGCATCGTCCGGCAAGGGACGCCCACCAACAACACCGACACGGCGGATTCCGGATATACGAAGAACGATCAATTCGACACGATCAGCTACTACGTGGAAACCGGCGATCCCTTGTTTACCGCCGCCGATGTCACCGACGCGCACGCTCTGGCTGATGCACTCGGCATCGAGTACGCGCCACTTCAGTATATCCGGAACGCCGACACAAAAGATATCGCCGAGGCGGTGGATATGAACATGGCGCTGTATCCTACAACGCTGGGATTCTATTTCGGCACCCTTCTCCAACCGGTGCTTGACGACGCGTCGCAGGCAGTGATCCGGGATTTTTTCATCCAGCATGTCACGGGGCGCGGCCCGCTACCCGCGGTACGCGTCGGGAATCAACCGTACGGCGTGCTCCTGACAAGCGACTTCAGCAAATGGCAATGGGGGAAGGATGACCCCGGCAGCCTGCCGACGTTCCACGGGCTACTGCTCGCGACATTGCAGAAGTACCAGGCAATCTGGACCGGCCTCCTGGACGAGATCCCCTATGTGGGGAAGCCAGGAACGGAAAGCGATCCCGGGGCGGCATTCATGAACATCCTCGGCCTTACCGCCGCATCGGTCTCATTCGATCAACGCGTCGCCTACAGCACCGATTACCTGCGGAACCTGGATGACTTCCAGTTCGGAGGACAGTACTTCACCGACATGGCGAAGACGTTCACCAGCAAGAATGCCGTACTGCTCTTCCTGCACTCTCTCGGGTACAACGTGATGAATCCGGATGGGGGATTGCAGTCGCCGCAGCTGCTGCGGCTCGTGTACCAGCACTATTTCACGCCGATCGACACAGGGAACCTGATCGACAACGTCCCGCTCGCCGAAGACAAGCTGATCCGCTACTACGACGAAACGGCAAAGAAGAACTATCTCAACTGGCTTGCGGAGGCACGGACTGTTGCTGCGCTTGAGTCCCAGGACTTCGGGACCGGCCGCACCCCACCCAACACCCTTCTCTACCTCATGCTCCGGCGAGCACTCCTCTTGGAGCTCCACGCATCCACTGTTCAGTGGTTCGGCGGACAGGGGATTGACCTCTCCTCGACGTCCAAAGCCGCCAACTTTTACAATATCCGGCCACAGCCCGATGTGACAAAGTGGGAGGTCATGAAAGCCAAAGTCGGCGTGGCCCAGCCGTACAGCCTGCGCAAAGACACGTCTGTCGGGGACTACCTGCTTACCACGGGGAAGAACGAACAAGCCGGCGCAGACCTCCTCCGGATACGGCAGGCGCTGACGCGACTCTCGCAGCTACCCACTGCGCGGCTTGAGCGCGGCTTTGTCGAACACCTGGATGCCTGCACGTACCGGTTGGACAGCTGGCAGACGGCGATGTTCAGCACGCGGCTGGACCAGCAGCGCCGGGGGCTGGCGAATCCCAATAACCCGGAAGGGAGGAAGAAGGGGATATTCCTCGGGGCGTATGGATGGGTGGAGAACCTCCACCCCTCCGCATCGCGTGTCAAGGTGCGCGGCGCGGTGCCGCCGAAGCTTGTCCCGCCGAACAACGAGCCGCTCTACCAAAACGCTGACAACGGGGGGTTCGTCCACGCACCTTCCCTGAACCAGGCCTCCGCCGCCGCAGTGTTGAGGAGCGGATATCTGACGAACGCCCAGATGGGCCATCCGGACATCCTGTCGGTGAACCTTTCCTCCTCGAGAGTACGCGTCGCGCTTGCGCTGATGCAAGGTATTCGCAACGGCCAGCCTCTCGAAGCGCTCCTCGGGTATCAGTTCGAAAGGGGATTGCACGATGCGGCCACGGCCGATGCGTCGCTCATCCGCCTGAATGGCTATATCTATGATTTCCGCGATGCATTTCCGATGAACCGGAGCTACGTCCAGCAACAGGGAGGAAGCGGCCCCGTGGAAGCCGTCCTGCCCGTCGATGTCGTGAACGGCCTCCGGCTGGCGCAGGCTGCAGGCGATCCGCCGTATGGTGCGACCGGCAGCGTGGCTTCGGCAACACCCGCCGAGCTCGCAGCGATCGGCAACGTGAAAGACAGTCTCGCCAACGCGCTGGATGCCGTGAGCGACCTGCTCCAGAGCGAGAGTGTGTACCAGATGGTGCAGGGGAACCCCGACCGTGCTTCCGCAGTGATCAACGCGCTGAAAGACGCCACCGCACCTCCGGAGATCGACATCATCCGGACGCCGCGCAGCGCACACTTCACGTTCACCAACCGCGTCACGATCGAATTCTCCGCCCTCGATCCCAACGATCCCGCGTCAAATCCCTGGACCCCGGTGCCCATGACCCCACGGGCTCGCTTTGAGCCCGGATTGAACACGTGGCTGACAACGTTTCTGGGCATGCCCGGCGATGTCTCTCTCCGGGTATCGGCACTGGACGCTCAGGACAACGTGACGCTCAGCGCCGACATTACTCTCGACACCCTGGGCATTCAGCCGGTCGACCTCCTGTACATTATCGGGGAACAGCTGAATACCGGCGCGCCCCAGCACAATGCTGAGAACAAGACGTCGGCATCGCAACTGGAGATGCGGATTGCGTGGTACTTCCGGACCGCCAACGGTTTGGACGACACGACGACGGCAAAAATCGAGTTCCTCAAACCGGACGGGAAAAAGACGCTGGGCGCGTTGCTGCCGCTACTCCGGATGGTCAAGGGGGTCATCACGCATGCCCGGCCGACACATGCACGGGATTACGATTCCCCCTCGAAACCTTCCTCTCTCGATCCTGCAAACCCGGAGGCGTACGATGTGAACGACCTGACGAACCGGACGCAATCGGCTTTGATGGCCTATCAGCAGTTGCTTGCGAGCATCCAGGCGATTTCCATCGATGCCACGGTGGAGGACAAGAACGGGGATCCTTTCCACTACTTCACGCTGCAGACGGCATTCGCAGCAGTGAAGGAGGCCGCCACATCGTTCGCACAGGTTGAGTTCGTGTTTGCCGATCCCTCCGCGGCATTGTTGCAGGCGAAACTGCTCGCCGCTTCGGTCTACGGTCTCTCCGACGCGTTTCCGCGGCAACGTTCCATCACTGGTAACCCCGCCAAGGCACTGTTGCTCGACCAGGCGCGAAGCGTTGCGTCGGCGATGGAGACGTTTGCAGGAACCGCAACGAAAGCGATCGCCGATGCCGCTGCAGCAACAACGGCGGCGCAGAAGGTGTCCATGCTCGTCCCAGGTGCAAAAGCGCTCCTGGGAGCGGCATTCACTGTCCTCCCGCGGTTCGCCTTCAACAACGAACCGGATATCCAGCAATCCTACGCGGACCGCGCGCAACTCGTGAAGTACGCGACCGGCTCACTCGGGATGGTGTATCCGGCGGAAGAATGGGTCCAGAGCATCGCACAGGTTCGTCCCGCCATGAGCCGGTGGGATTCGGTGCTTTCCATCTACGAATGGTCATCAGGAGAGCGTCTTGGGCTGCAACCCGTGCAGGTGCCCTATCGCGCAAGCGACAGCTGGCTGGCAGTGGAATTCCCGGCACAGGACCCGCTCCATCCCGACCAGCCATTTTCCATCGTACACGACACGCTGTCGGTTGTCGTGCACGGCGATGCGGCATTCATCCCCGGGACGTCGCACTCCGGACTCCTGGTGGATGACTGGACGGAGCTGATCCCGACGCAGAGCGAAACCACCGGCATCAGCTTCAACTACAAGCAACCCAATGCCATGCCTCCACAAGCGTTGCTGCTTGCCGTTACCCCCGCACCAAAGGGCTACTGGACATGGGACGATCTCGTGGGAATCCTGCAGGACACGCTCCTCCGGGCAAAACTCNNTCTGCTGGCCGTTACCCCCGCGCCGAAGGGGCACTGGACCTGGGACGATCTCGTGGGGATTCTGCAGGACACGCTCTTGCGGGCGAAACTGCGGGCCGTGGAACCGTTGCTTCTGGATGCGCTTGACAAACCGGAGGTGGGCGTGCTGCTCCCTGCACTCCTCGCCGACTTCGCCCAGTACGACATGAACATTGCACTCGACTACCGGCTGGCAATCACCGTGGTCGCGGAGGAAGCCCCTATCATGGTGGCGAAATGAAGCTGAAAAACGTTCATCCGTTTCTTCGGGGAGAAGGATCCTGGCCCTCCAATTCATTGATCGTGCACAATATGGGCTCAATGTCTGCCTGCCGGCAGGATGCGCAGGCAAGGCAAGCAGCACAGTTGCTCTGTGGCAGTTCCTTCGGGACGACTATTGAAGACAGCAGTGTGTGTAAGACAATTCTCGTTGAACCGCACCAGACTCAGGGCTCGCGGAGCGGATTGCTTCGGGGCAAGTGAACACCACAGTATCGGAAGACCAGAGCATGCCGCAGATTCCCGATAATGTAGCGAATGCGATCCTGCTGAAGCAGTACCGGATCGCCGCCATCACCGCATACAACCGTCTCGAACCTACGCCGCGCACGGTCGATTTCGAACGGAGCCTGCGCGCGGAAATCCGCGACCCGCTCTGGATGCTGACGCGCCAGTGGCAGTTCGGCGAGTTTCAGGGAGAAGACGCCGCCTCGGCGGTCACAGCCCAAATCCTGGGCGAGCACACGACATTCGACCGCCTCAGATATCCCGGCGGGACCGGCGTCCCCTACAGTACCGGCGCACCGCTCGAGGTGAAGATCGAGAACGAACAACTCGCCAAAGATCTCGCCCTTGCCGTTCAGATGGCGCGGTATTTCCTGCGCCTCATGCGCGACAACGGATTGGAATCGTATCTGGGGATGCTGCAGACCCAGTATCCACTCGAATATATCATCGATCCGAATGATGTCGACGGCGCGTTTCTGCTCGCTGCCGCAAACGGATATGTCTTCGATGGTTATCTGGCGTATCAGGATATGATCACTCCTTCAGGGCCGGGATCGCTGTTCGACAAGTGGATGAACGATGCCAGCATACCGACCGGAGCGCAACAAAGCTTCCGGACAATCGGCACCACGTTCCGCACGTGGTTCGGCAGGACCTTCGAGCAGCCCGGAGGCGCGACTCAGGCATGGCAGCCTTCAAAACTGGAGTATCAGTTCGGCGTGAATTCCTCCCTCCAGCAGCAAGTGGCCTTGGCGGCAGATCAGTACTTCGATGGCCACCTTGACTGGTACAGCTTCGACCTGAGTGGCGCAATGCAAACACCCGCAGGCGCACCGTCCGCACCAGCTACCGGACAAGAACAGCTGGTCTCGTTTATTCCGTCTCCCGTGACATTCAAGGGGATGCCGAATCCCCGCTACTGGATGATGGAAGAACAGAAAACGGATTTTGGCGCCATTGATACCGGGCCCACAGGTCTGCTCCATCTTCTGCTGGCCGAATTCGGACTTGTCTATGCCAACGACTGGTTCCTGCTGCCGTATCCGCTCGATATCAACACGCTGTGCGAGCTGAAAGGGATCACTGTCACCGACGTGTTCGGCCAGCACACGCTGATCCAACCTGCGGGGAGAGGGAGCGAAGAGACCTGGCAGCGGTGGGCCATGTTCCACCTGACCGACACCCGGAGCGGTGCCCCGGGAACGAACTTCTTCTACCTCCCGCCGGTGTTGCCGAAGACGCTGGATGGCGATCCGCTGGAGCAGGTGAATTTCGCACGGGATGAGATGGCAAACCTGGCCTGGGCAGTGGAGAAGCGGGTGCCGTCGCAGGCTGGAATGGGTGTGAGCGGCGACGAGATGGCGCGGCCTGCGCAACCCCCGCCGCCGTTTGTCCCCGAGAACGATCAGGTCATGATCCGTTACGTTGCAGGCACTCTCGTCCCGGAGAACTGGATTCCGCTTATCCCTGTGCCCATGCAGGGGAGCGACCGGGAGATCCGGCTGCAGCGTGCCCGGATGCCTGCGTCAAAGGGTCCGCTCGGGAGAGTGCTGAGCGAACAGCCCGCTCCGTATTACATTGACGAGGAGGAGATCCCCCGCAGCGGCATCGTCGTTCAACGGGGATTTTCACGGGCGCGGTGGCTGAACGGCAGCACCTTTCTCTGGATCGGCAGATCGAAGTCGACGGGCAAGGGGGAAGCCTGGAGCAACCTGAAGTTCGATCAGATCGAGGATATCCCGCAGAATCTCAAGTAGGGACCCCACCAGTCGGTTTGCTTGATAATGCCGACTCCCTTTGCTATCATGTGTCTATAAGTACGTCCCGGGTGGGAGACGTGCGGGAGATCAGAGATGAAGCCTCTTCTGTCCGGAAGGATGGGGAGGCTGCGTCATTTGTGGCCCCACCCTCACACACGCGGGCGCCGCTCCAACAAGCCTTATGAAATCACGCCAGACCGGACTTTATTGTTCATTGTGGAGGGGAAGGTATGCATCTCTTTGCTGACTGGTTGCTGGGGACAATCATCCTCGTTCTTCTGGGCGCCCTGGTTGTTGTCAAAGGAGTGGCAACGGGAACGGTCCTGGACAAGCCTGTGGGGAATTTCCTTGTCCAATTCGTCAATACATTCAATCTCTTCTTCTTGCTGGTGGTGAACCCTCTGGCCGCACTCCTGTTGCTGAGTTCACGCCTGGCAACGGTCGACCCGATCCGGATGTCTATTGTCGAACCATGGGCCGGAATCGTGGTGAATCTCGCAGGATTGGTATTGTACGTGGCCGGTTTTGTTCTTATGGGATGGGCGCTCATCACCCTTGGCAACAACTACCAAATCGGGGGGACCCCTCCGCGTTCTCAGGACACGATGGTTGTGGCAGGGCCCTACGTCCTGATCAGACACCCTATGTATGCTTCGGCCTTGAGTATTTCCCTGGGGCTTGCATGCCTCACCGAGTCCTGGGGTCTCGCTTGCGTATTTTTTGTTTATCTGGTATTGATCCTCTTGTTGATCCCGCTGGAAGAACGGAGATTGCATACAGCATATGGCGAGCAGTTTGCTGGATACCAGCACAAGGTCAGGAAACTTATCCCCTTCGTCTACTAATCAACCCCGACAGCAGTCACACTGAGAGGACAATTCGATGAACGTCTTGACAGTGTACGCCCACCCGAATCCCAACTCATTTTGTCACGCCATTCTCCAGCAGTTCACCAGGGGTCTGGAGGACGCCGGCCACTCCAGCGAAGTGGTTGACTTGTACGCTATTCGATTCGATCCGGTATTTCGCATGCAGGACTTCGCCAGCTACGTGCATGA
>PMCM01000154.1 GCA_003154155.1 Ignavibacteriota bacterium
TTGAAAATTCCCTCAATACGGTCCACCGGGTACTTTTTCAGCGCATCCAGGAAAGTCTGGCGTTTCCAGGCCCAGGCTTTTGTCAGCTTAAACCCGTCTTTATCCTCCCCGCCACCGGGCCTCTTGACAAGGTGGTGCAGCCGCCAGAGCAATCCGAAGTAGTCGGTCAGCGCCCAGACGATATACGGCACTTCCGCCGATTCGTCGATCATGTGGTCCAGAATCGTGAGGGCATGCTGAAGGTCGCCCGCCCCCACGGCATCCTGCAGATGGAAGTGTGTGAACTCGCGCGAAAACCCGCCGACTGCGGCCACGTCCGCCGCAACGATCGACTTCCGGTCTCCGATGAAGACGAGGATTTTCGTGATCTCGCTGTCCAGCTCCCGGAGCGACGAGCCGATGCGTGCCGACAACAGGGTCGCGGCCTCGTCGTCGATGGATGCCCCGTGCTCCTGGACCCGGTCGGCGATCCAGCCGGGGAGCTTGGTGTCGGTCAGAGGCCCGCAGGCGCATTCAGCCCCCTGTGAATGCAGTCCGGCAAACGGCTTTTTCCGGAGGTCCGCCTTCCTGCCGCTCAGCACCAGCACGGTGCTCTCCGATGGCCGCTCGCTGTAGGCGGTGAGGATTTCGAGGTCTTTGGCGTTCAGCCGTTCGATATTCCGTGCAACCACCACCCGCCGCTCGCCCATCATCGGAAGCGACGATGCGCGGGCAGTGATGTCCCGCGCATCGGCGTCTGCGCAATCTACAATGTCGAGGTTGAAGCTTCGCTCTTCGTCGGGCAGCGCGGCATTCACGATCGCCGCGACGCTCTCCTCAAGGAGAAGGTCTTCCTCCCCGTGCACCAGGTACACGGGGAGGTAGTGTTTCTTCTTGAGCGACGCACGTAGCTCGGCGAGCCCCGGAGCTGCTTTGGCCATCGGATGAGCTGTTACTTCGCTGTTTCCACAGGCTCGTGGCGGATGGTGACGGTGATCATCTTCACGTCAACCTTCGGCTTGCCGTCGCTGGGACCCATCTGCGGAATGATCTCTACTTCGCCGATCTTATCCACGATTTCGATCCCTTTGATCACTTTTCCGAAGATGGAGTAGTTCTTCGGCATTCGCGGGACGTCTTTCAGCATGATGAAGAACTGGCTTGTGTTCGTGTTCGGCCCGCGGTTGGCCATGGCAAGCACGCCTTTCAGATACCCCGCCTTGAACGAGGGGGTCGCCGGGTTCAGTTCGTCTTCGAAATCCTTGCCGTAGATGCTCTTGCCGCCCGTACCTGTGCCCGACGGGTCGCCGCCCTGGATGACAAAGCCCTTCGACACGCGGTGGAAGATGATGCCGTTGAAATACTTCTTCTCGGCCAGCCGCACGAAGTTCTCCACCGTCTTCGGGGCGTCTTCGCGGTAGAGTTCCGCTTCGATCGTGCCCATCGAGGTTTCGATGACGGCGATTTCCTTCCCCTTCGGGGGAACTTTCTTTTCCTGTGACTCGCCAACAACGGACATGAAGATCATCATGGCAATTACCATTATTGTTGTACGCATGGGTTCTCCTTGTGTATGTATGAATACTGTCAGGGTGTCGTTCAGGTGTCAGAAGTAATAACATGCGCCGATGCGCGCGCCGACGCTGAAGCTGTTCATCTTCACGGCGCCTCCGCGGGCGTTGACACCGGGGGATTTCCCCGCGCCGTTCCGCAGCTCGCCGAGGAATTCCCAGCGCGCCTGCCCGCCAAGGTGGACGAACAGATGTTCGCTGATGGCGGTATTTCCCTGGAGATCAAGCGCGCCGCCGGGGCCGTTCGCGGTATAGGAATCGACAAGTGTGCCGTAGCTGATCCCCAGTGTACCGAAATGATAGCCGAGACCGATCCCGCCGCTCAAATTATACAACCCTTCATCGATGAGGTAATAATGCAGATAGACCGTCGGGAGCTGTTCCTTCATGGTAATTTCCCCCGGACCGAACAGCCCGTTGATATTGTACGAGTTCAGCAGATAGGCGTACTCGATCTTGAGCATCCAACGGGTCGAAAGAGGGATAAACCCTGCGCCGAAGAACTCCACGCCGGCATGGAAGTCGGGCTCGCGCCCGCCCGGCTGAAATTGCCCGTTGATCATGTCAATGATATCGCCCGGGTTGACGTAGTCCACACCCATCCCCGCCGCGAAGCCCGGCCGCAAGGGATCGAGTACCGGCGTGCCCGGCCGCGCATATGCCGTTGACAGCAATATGCAAAGAACGGTTGTCCAGAGTCGTCTCGTCATTTTCCCGAATTTCTCCCGCCGCCCACCGCTTCTCCGACCTGGATGTGATCGCGCAGGAAATAGTACAATCCCACGATGGTGACACCCACAAACCCCACGGCGTGCGTGATGGTCGCAAAACTGAGAGCAAGCGTGGGATCGACAAAGTACAATCGGCTGAGCGTCTGTGACGTAAATGCATGGTAGGTCCCGGTGCCGCCCGGCGTGGGCAGCGCCACACCGATGCTGGAAATGGCCTGGACCACCAGTGCCGCCCCAAGCCCCAGGGCGCCGTGGAAATCGAACGCAAAGAAGGCAAGATACATCATCAGAACGTACAGGGCCCAGATGAGGATGCTCAGCACCGTGATGATGACGAAACGGCCCGGCCTGCTCAGGAACAGGAACCCGTCAAGGAACGCGTGAACCCACCCGTCGAGTCGTTCGGCGACCCGCTTTGGCAATATGCGCTCCAACCGCCGTACCACCCAGTCTGCCATGTCCCTGCGCATTGTCAGAACGATGAACAACGCAAGAAACCCCAGCGCCGCGGCCAGGGCGACAATGCCCGTGTCCACCAGCCACGGAAACGATTCCCGCAGGGGCCCGTGATACACCAGCGGGATGCAGGCGATCAGCACCAGAAACGACACCGTGTCGATGATCCGTTCAATCACGATCGTCCCCAACGCAGCGGTTTTGGGGACGCCTTCCAGTTTGCCGATCGTATACGGCCGCACAAGCTCACCCGCCCGGGGCAGGATGTTGTTCATCATGTACCCCACCATGACGCCCGAGAAGAGATTGCGGATGGAGATGTTCGGCTTCACCGGCTCGAGCATGTACCGCCACCGCCAGGCACGCAGGAGATGGCTCAGCATGAGACAGGCGAAGTTCGGGAGCATCCACCAGTAATTCACCTGGAGCATGGTCTCGTACAGCTTGTGGAAGTTGGTCCCGCGAAAAGCGAGATAGAGAAATCCCACCGTGATCACCGCACTGAGACCGTACCGGATGACAAACTTGAGTTTCCCGGAACGGGCGGGGGGTGCCGCCGCTGAGGCCTGATGGGGTTCTGTCATGGAGGATCAGTCGCGAAGGTCGACAACCTCGACGCCGGCAGGGACCTCGTACAGAAAGCGGGAATCCGAAATGCCGATGTTCGTCTTGAAGGAGATAACCTGGTAGGAGGTTTCTTTGCCGTGCTGGTCCACGATTTCCACGCGGTGGATCAGCCAGTCGGCATCGTTCACCCACAGTTTCATGGATTTCACCAGCGACGTCGTGCTGCGCGGGACCAGTTTGAGAATGATCGCCTCGCCGTGGGCCGCTTTCTCACGTCCGATGAGCGTCGCGGAATAATCCTCGGGGGCCGCAGTCAGGATCCGGTCGGGCGACATCGACCGGTCATCCGCTTTGAAGCGGTCGATCAGGACCTGATTGTTCGCCTGCGAGTACGACCAGACGGTCTCACCGTTCGTCACAACCAGCTGCCCCTCAAACTCCACGCGGTACTTGTTCGTTTTCTTGAAGAACAGCGTGCCGCTCAATTCCTGCTCCACCTTCGCCAGCGCGAATGTCACCTTCTGGGTGAACTTGATCTCACCGTCGTCCAGCTGGTCGTATTTCTTGTGCACCCGTTCGAGCACTTCCTGCGGGGAGTCCGCTCCGAACGCGAAGACCGGGATGACAAGCAGGAATAACCCCATAAGCACGCTGTGAGACTTCATGCTTCCACCAACCCTTCCTTATGCCTGCAGAATGGAATCCAGCTGTGATTCCGAGTCGATCAGGACCTCCCGCGCTTTGCTCCCGTCCGCCGGCCCGACGATGCCCGCGGCCTCCAGTTCATCGACCAGCCGTGCCGCCCGCGAGTAGCCGATCTTCAGACGCCGCTGGAGCAGGGACACGGAACCCTGCTGATACCGCACGATCACATGGGCCGCCTCTTCAAAGAGTGCATCCCGCCCCGCATCGGCATTTGCATCACCCGAGCGGCGCCGTTCCAGCGCCGAGGGAAGCAGGAACGGCTGCGCATATCCCTGCTGTGCACCGATATGTTCCACGAGTGCGTCCACTTCCCCGGGAGAAATGAAGGCGTTCTGCAGACGTACGGGCTTCGGGCTACCCGCGGCAAGATACAACATGTCGCCGTTGCCCAGCAGCTGCTCGGCACCGTTCATGTCCAGAATGGTGCGCGAATCGGTTTTCGACGCCACCTGGTACGCAATGCGCGCCGGGAAATTCGCCTTGATCACGCCGGTAATGACGTCGACCGACGGGCGCTGCGTCGCCACGATGAGATGAATGCCGACGGCACGGGCAAGCTGCGCAAGCCTCGTGATCGGCTCTTCCACCTCCCGCGCCGCGGTGATCATCAGGTCCGCCAG
>PMCM01000145.1 GCA_003154155.1 Ignavibacteriota bacterium
CAGGGTGTTATCCCGACGGCGGAGAATATCGCCATTGCGTTCTGGAAGATTCTCTCACCCAGGATCCCCTCTGGGAAGCTCTACTCGATCAAACTGTTCGAGTCCGTCAACAACATGGTTGAATACCGCGGAGAATAATCCGGCATGGAAGACCTCGCCAAGCGTCGCGAGAGGATCACCGGCCTCGTTGCGCAATTACTGAAGGAAATCGGTGAGGATCCGCAGCGAGAGGGATTGGTGCGGACCCCGGCACGGGTCGCACGCGCCTACGAATTCCTGACAAAGGGATACGCGGAAGATCTGAAAGCAGTGTTGAACGATGCCATTTTCAGCGAGAAGTANNAGCGAGATGGTGATTGTGAAGGATATCGATTTCTTCAGCATGTGCGAGCATCACCTGTTGCCGTTCTACGGGAGGGCGCACGTTGCGTATATCCCCAACGGCAAAATCGTGGGACTGAGCAAGATCCCGCGCATCGTGGAGGTCTTCAGCAGGCGTCTGCAGGTCCAGGAACGCCTGACCCAGCAGATCGCCGAAACCTTGTACGAAGCGTTGAACCCGGACGGTGTCGGGGTAGTGGTGGAGGCACGGCACATGTGCATGATGATGCGGGGAGTGGAAAAACAAAACTCCGTGGCCACAACAAGCTCCATGCTTGGCGTCTTCCGCGACGACATGAAGACCCGCGGAGAATTCCTCCACCTGATCGAAACACACCTGATCACATGAAGCGACTCGAAGGAAAAATAGCCATCGTGACCGGCGGCAGCCGCGGCATCGGCCGGGCGATCGTCCGTTCACTTGCGCTGGAAGGCGCCACCGTCGTCATCGCCGCCCGGAATCCCGAGGATCTGGTCCGGGCTCTGGCCGAGTCCCGTGGGGAGGGGCTTCACGTGGAGGGCGTAGCGACGGATATCGCCGTGGAGAAGTCGGTGGATCGGCTTGTGGAGCAGGTCGTGAAGGATCATGGCCGCATCGACATCCTGGTAAACAACGCGGGCATGGGGACCTTCAAGCCTGTTGCGGAGCTGTCCGTGGCGGAGTTTGACACTATGTGGGGGACGAACATGCGGGGGGTGTTTCTCGCCACAAAAGCGGTTCTGCCGCATATGATGCGCTTGAAGGGGTAGGAGATCGTCAATATCGCGTCACTTGCCGGGAAGAACAGTTTTAAGGGGGGTGCGGGGTATTGTGCCACCAAGTGGGCTCTCCGGGGGTTCGCCGGGTCACTCATGCTGGAAGTGCGCGAGCACAACATCCGGGTAATGACGATTTGTCCCGGGTCTGTGGAAACGGGCTTTTCGGGATCGGGGAAGATGGGGGAGCGGATTCCCCAGCCGGAAGACGTCGCGGAAGCCGTGCTCTTTGCCGTTACAGCGCCTGCCCGAGCCATGTTCAGCGAAATCGACCTGCGGCCGACAAATCCCTAGGGGATGGGATTTTCCAACGCAATCCTTTGCGTCTTTGGAATATCTTCCCCATATTTATGCCATTCCTTCTTTCATCCACGGTTGGAGTATCCCCTGATGAGAAACGCTTTTCTTTGCTCTCTTGCCGCTCTGGTCGTTCTTTCGGGCTGCGCGACGTTCAAGGAACTTGAACCCGATCCGCCTCTGTCGCCCCAGGAACGCGGATATATCGAGCTGAAAAACGACAAAGACAATTTCGAGCTCAGTGAAGGAAAATGCTATTTCATCAAATTTCCCCGGCCTCCGCAGGACCATTTCATCCTCCTCGTCCAGACAAACGCCGCATGGTACATTGATGCGTATCTGACGCGCACGTTTGATGACGGCAAAGAGCCGATCACACGGATGAAGGATGAAGCGCCGATCACTGACTCCACGAGCGTGTTTGCGGTGGATCCCTCGAGTGCAACCTATTACTGGGTGGTTGACACGGTGCGGCAGGATGTCGAGCTCAAGCTGAAATACCGCTACGTGCCCCGCTGGCGGTTCACGTTCGAGAACAAGTACGTAGAATTCAAGAAGACGCTTTCGGGCGACAGGATCGACCGCTCTACCTACCTGTGCGAAACCGGCGGGCAGCCGATACAGTCGGTGGATTACCGGGACGCGCTGGACGGGCTGAAAACGCACTGGGCGTCGTTGACGGCGATGCACGATGAGTTGCGGGAGGTTGCCACGCTGTTTCCGCCCGACATTGCCATGGCGAACGACACCGCCTACCAGAACTACAAGACCTTCCGGGCGGCCCTGGAAGAGGAGATGCAGTTCCAGGAGAACTATTCCACAGCCCTGACCATCTTCCAGAAAGAGAGGGCATCGCGGGGAAACACCGGACGTTTTCTTGAGGATGCCGGTGAGTACACGGACTTCCTTTCGCAGCGCAGCAAGTTCCCTGCTCCCTTGCTTGCGCGCGCACGGGAGAGCATCGGTGCCCGGCTGGGTGAAGTGGTCCCGTACTACGATCAGCAAATGCAGGGGAAACGCGAGATGCAGCGCATCACGCTGAAACCCCCGCTTGAAACCGTAACGCAATTGTACAATGCCTGCGGTCGCACCGCCGCCCCCGAGTTTGCGTCGCTGACGTCGTTTGTGCAGCGGTTCAACACGGAAGTGGATGCCGTGAAATCAGGCAATGACCGTCTCCGTGAACTGAACGCCATGGTGGAGAAGACCGTGACACCGCCTCCTCCGTCATTTTACGGGACGATCGAAGTGACCGCGAAGGATATCCGCGGATCGCTCCCTGTGCAACAGACCGCGATGCATCCGCGGTATGGCACACTGGAAGCCGTCCAGGCCCTCACCCGCGACCTCGCGGCGGCAACGCAGCAATCGGAAGAGATGGCGGGTTTGTTCACCCTCGCCGGCAGGATCTCCGGGGACATCGGTTTGCACGCCTGGTCGTCCGCCGAAAAGCTGACGGCGGACATGTTTTACGGACGCGAAGGCGCCAGCTACACCACCGTGGCGCACCATCGCGAAAAGCTTGTGAAGTGGTTCGAGGCGGACATCTTCGCCGGCGTCAGGGGTGCCACGAAAGACCGGCTTGACGGATTCACCAAGCTCTCGCAGGCCTCCTTCGCCAACGTCCCGGGGCTCTACGCCGACTCGGCCTTCATGCCTGCCTATCTCATTACGTTCAGCTCCGTGGGCGAAACGGATGTCATGCGGAAGCGCGCACAGATCGACGATTATATCACCCATGTCCG
>PMCM01000331.1:0-2044 GCA_003154155.1 Ignavibacteriota bacterium
AAAGAAGGACTCGATAACCTCCTGAAAATCAAACTGTGAGATTGACATCGGTTTGCGGGTCGGCTGCTCTTTTCCTGGCCTTCCTCTCTCTGGAATTTACCCATTCTTCGCACTCCTACGCCGAGACTCCGAGATTCCTCGAAAGAAACGTTCGGGGAACGACGGCAGTACAGGGAAGTTACCTGTCTTCGTCCCCCACACGGGCCAAGATCGATCTGGAGGGTCCCTGGACCTATGTGCTCGAAAATGGCGAGGCCGGGACTGTCCACGTTCCCGACGTGTTCGACTTTGTCGGGAAAGTCGAGTATACACGTTCGTTCGATATCGGCGCCCAGGATCTTGACCGTTTCCAGTATCAGATCGTCTGCTACGGGATAAACTACAGCTGCGATGTCAGCATCAACGGGGAGTTCCTGGGTAACCACGCGGGCGGGTCCACTTCTTTCGCAATGCCCGTCCCTTCAGAAATCCTCCAATCGGGAAAAGACAACACCCTCCGTCTCCTGGTTAGCAACGAGCTGGACGGCCGTTCCACGCTCCCGATACGGCCCCTTGCCTGGGGCGCGCGAAACTACGGGGGCATCCACCGGGACATATATCTCCTTGCCACACCGAAGGTGTTCATTCATGATGTGACGGTTGAGTGTGCGTTGGGATCCGATCCAATCCTTCCGGCGCGAGTCTCAGTCACGCCGGTGGTCGAGGGCAAAGATGCAGCATTGCTCGCCCGGGGAACCGTGGGGTTTGCTGTGGAAGTCGTGGAAGCGGTTTCGGGGCTTCCGGTCGGGCACAGCACGGTCGTTCCCCTGGAATACCGCAATGAAGCCTGGGTTGCCGGCAAAGCAGAAATCACAATTCCCGCTCCCCGGGCGTGGACACCCGAGACACCCGATGTGTATCTCCTGAAATGCCAGCTTCTGCTGCTCAATGGCAAGAGCAGCGAAGTGATTGATGATTACAGGTTGCCGTACGGCCTCCGGTCGCTGGATGTGAAGAACGGTGACATTCACCTCAATGGTAAACGGTTGATTCTCCGGGCCGTTTCCTGGTACGAGGACCATCCCAGCTGGGGTTCGGCGATCCCGTATGAAGACCGTGAACGGGACATCGTCTTGATCAAGAACCTTGGAGCGAATGCGATTCGCTTTGTGGGCCATGCACCCGATCCCTTCATGCTGGATCTGTGCGATCGGTACGGTCTCCTCGCGATGGAGGACCTCCCCCTGGCCAACTCTCCCGCAGTCCTGCTGTCAGGCGAAGCGTATCAGGAGCTTGCCGTGACGATGCTACGCGAGATGATTCAGCGCGACCGGAATCATCCGTCGGTCCTCGGATGGGGAATCGGAGATGAGATCGAGTGTCAGCCCCATCGCGGTGCCGCGCTGGTCCAACGTCTCTTGGAGACCGTGCGCGCGATGGACGGCCGTCCGACTTATCGCGCGGTACGGTTGGGAGTACCGGACAGTTGCGCCGGGTTGACGGACATCGAGATAGTTGACGTGTATGTCCAGGAGTTGAAGCAGTTCCGCAGGGCGTTGGAGGAGTGGCGGGCAGAGCGCCCGAACATCGTTCTGCTGGCCCGGATCGGCACGGAGGTTGCACATGGCAACCTGAAAGGATACAACGATCCGCTCTCGCAGCAGGCGCAGGCACGGTTTTTCCTGCAGCGACTCGAAGTTCTCCGGACGCTGGATTTTGACGGTGCAGTCATCTGGTCATTCAATGACTGGCGCGGCGACCGTCCGGCGCTCACGGTGCACACGGGTGATCCCTGGATGCACACGATGGGGCTGGTCAACGATCATCGGGAACGCCGGCTCGCATACGATGCGGTGCGCTCGGCATTCCGCGGTGAAAAACCGGCTGCCCTGCCGGCGGGGTCCTACACGCCGCGGGCACCGATCATCTACGTACTCGTCGGCTTTGTCGCCTTGATCCTGGTGGCGTATTTCTACAATGCGAACAGGAGGTTCCGGGAGCATATCAACCGGTCGGTGCTGAACGCCTACAATTTCTTTGCGGATGTGCGCGATCAGCACAGCGT
>PMCM01000331.1:2059-7266 GCA_003154155.1 Ignavibacteriota bacterium
TCTGGGATCCGTTGCGGTTTATCGGGGCTCTGACGTTGTTGATGTTCATCCTGCTGATCCTTTCCGCCGGCGTGGTTCATCAGCTCCGGCTGCTGATGAAGTCCCGCGTATTCGCCTTTCATGCGTACACGGCGACCATCTGGTCGACCACCCCGCTGCTGGCGTTCATTCCGATCGGCATGATTCTCTACAGGGTGATGGAGGGGACGGTCTATATTGCGTCGGCGCTGATTATTATCGCCCTGTTCATGATCTGGGTGGTGCTGCGGCTCTTGAAGGCGGTGGCGATCGTGTACGACGTGTTTCCCCCCAAGATTTATGCCGCCGGACTCCTGGTCATTGCGGTTCTCGGCGGCGTGGGGTACCTGTATTTCGACCTCGTGCAATCGGCGCCCATGTATCTCTCATATCTTTTCACGATGGTAGGTGCGGGCAGGTAATGTATCTCTCGCGTTTGGAAATTCAGGGTTTCAAGTCGTTTGCCCAGCGGGTCTCGCTGCATTTTGACAGCGGGATGTCCGCGATCGTGGGCCCGAACGGGTGCGGGAAGACGAATATCGTTGACGCCATCCGGTGGGTGCTGGGGGAGCAGCGGTACAGCGCGTTGCGCAGCGAGAAGATGGAGGACGTGATCTTCAACGGCACGAAAACCCGCAAGCCGTTGGGGATGGCGGAAGCCTCGCTCGTGATCGAAAATACCAAAGGCATTCTGCCTTCCGAATACACCCAGGTGACGATCGGCCGGCGGATTTACCGGTCGGGGGAGAGCGAATATCTCCTGAACGGCGTGCCGTGCCGGCTGAAGGACATTCTTGACCTGTTCATGGATACGGGCATGGGGGCGGATGCCTATTCGGTCATCGAGTTGAAGATGATCGAAATCATCCTGAGCGACCGGACGGACGAGCGGCGAAGGCTGTTCGAAGAAGCGGCGGGCGTGACGAAGTACAAGCACCGCCGGAAGGCCGCCTACAGGAAACTGGAAGCGGTTCAGGCAGACCTGCTCCGCGTAAACGACATCGTGACGGAGGTCCAGAAGGCGGTGAATTCGCTCGAGCGTCAGGCGCGCCGTGCGGAACAGTACAACGAGGTCAAAGAACGCCACCGCGCGATGGAAATCGACCTGCTCGAGCGCGAATACGCACAGATCGACGCGCGTCTGGAACCGCTCCTCCTGAAGAAACAGACGCTGCAGCAGGAACGCTCGGTGACCGATGAAGATCTCAGCCTTGTCGAAGGCCGGTTGGAAGAACTGCGCACCGCGGTGCTCACGTCGGAAAAGGAGCTTGCGGAAGCGCAGCGGGATGTCTCCCTGCAGCGTGAGGAGATCCATCGCGTCGATGAAAAGAACCTGGTGGCGGCCGAGCAGACGAGGTCGTCGCAGACGCATGTCGCCCGGCTGGAGCACGAAGTGGAAGAGTTGCGGCGCGAGCAGGGACGGCAGGAAGCCTTACGGATCCAGTGTCAGGAGGCGCTCACCGAGCTTGTCGCGCGTGAGACCGGTGTGGCGGAAGCATCCGCTCTTCGCGAGCGGGAGCTGCAGCACACCGCCCAGCGTCTGGACGCCGTCAAGACGGAAGTCCGTGCGCTGAACGAGCTCCTGTTGACCGCGGTACAGCGCAGTGCGGAGCGCCAGGCGGAACACGACAGGCGCCGACTCCGTCTGGAGGCGTTGCAGGCGAATGTACATGAAGTGGAAGAAGACAATACAGCGTTTGCTGCGGATCTTGTGCGTCTCGACGGAAGCTTTGCAGCGCTGACGGAGGAAGACCGGCAGCTCCGCCGGTCATTTGCAGAAGCGGAAATGCGGTACTACGATGCGGAACGGCGAAAACGGTCGTTGCGCGAACAGGCGGACCGTCTCACGCTCGATGAAAACGAGCTGCGTGCGGATGCCGAACGGGCTGCGGCGCGCATTGAGTTCTTGCAGGGACTGATCGAAAGCCGCGACGGCTTGCCGGAAAGCGTCCGCTTCCTTGGTACGGCGGAACAGTGGTCATCGCGCCAGCCCCTGACGGTCGCCGACGCTGTCCACGCAGACGAGGAATACCGGGTGGCGATCGAAGCGGCGCTCGGTGATGCCACGGGGCTTGTTGTCGTCGACCGGGCGGATGAGGCCGAACAAGGCCTGCTCCTCCTCCGGACTCAGGGAAAAGGCAAGGCGACGTTCGTCTGTCTTGACCGCGTGCCGGAAATCTCGCGTTCCTACCAAACGCCGGCCACCGCCGGCGTCAGGGGATGGGCGTTGGATATTGCGCGCTTTGACGCCACGCTTGCCCCGTTGTTCGGCTTCTTGCTGGACCGCATTCTCATCGTGGATTCTGCAGAGACCGCGCGGCGCGTTGCCGGAGAGCACTCGGGGATCCGCTGCGTCACCCTCGAAGGGGAAATTGCCACCTCGGTGGGCATTGTGCGCGGGGGCAGCCGGCGGACGGAAGAAGGCGGGGCGATCGGCAAACAACACCAGATCGATGAATTGACACGGCGGGTCGCCGACATCGAAGGCCGGATGTCCACGGTTGCAGGCGAACGCGCTGCGATCCTTGCCGGACATGATGCCATCGACCTCAGAGAGCACCAGGACGCAGTCAAGGCCATTGAAAAAGAGATGCATGCAATCGAAATGCGCATCGCACAGGTGGCGTTTGAAAAGAAACGGGCGCAGGAAAGCATCGCCGCCGGCGATGAGCAGAAGGCCAGGCTCATGGTGGAGGTGTCGACGGTGAACGAAGCCCTGGCCGCGGACGAACCGGGCCTTGCCGCCGTCCGTGCGGAACAGGAGGGCGTCGAACACCGGCTGCAGGAGGCACGGGCCGCGCTCGAACAGCTTGAACAGGAATGGGCGATCAGATCAAAAGCCGTTCAGGACCTCGGTCTCGACCTGGTGAAAGTGCGAAATGACATCCAGACCACCAACGGGAATCTCTCGCGGGCGGTGGCGTCGCTCGCGTCCATCGGGGAAACGCTGTCCCGGCACGGCCGGGATGCCGAATCGACACGGGCTGCGATGGCCGCGGTCGATACGGGCGTGGAGGGGAACCGCCGCGAACTGGAACGGTTGCACATGGAGCTCGCGCTCCGCGAACGGCACCGGACGGCGATCGAAGAAACCGCGGCCCGGCAGCGCAATGAGATGCATGCGGCGGAACTTCGCATCCGCGACCAACGAAGGGTCCACGACGACGCGTTGCGGGTTCTGCATGAGACCGAATTGAAGATCACGGATCTGCAGGGGCGCGCAGAACACCTGATCACCCGTGCCCGTGAAGAATTCGATCTCGCACTCGAGCTGAAAACGTACCCTGAATCAGAGTTTGTCGACTTTGCGCAGCTGCGCGATGAGATCCAGGGACTGAAGGATAAGGTGAAATCGCTCGGCAACATCAATTTCGCCGCGTTCGAAGAATACACAGCTGAAAAACAACGTCTCGAATTCATGGGGGCGCAGCGGCAGGATCTCCTCGAAGCGGAAAAGACCCTCCTCGCGACGATCGAAGAAATCAACGCCACTGCCCAGAAGAAATTTCTCGAAACATTCGCGCAGATCAGAACCAATTTCATTGAAACCTTCAAAAGTCTCTTCGATCCGGGCGACGAATGCGACCTGAAGCTGGAAGAAGACGTGGATCCGCTCGAGGCGCGCATCGAGATCGTGGCGAAACCCCGGGGCAAACGTCCCACATCGATTGATCTGCTCTCCGGAGGCGAAAAAACCCTGACGGCAACGGCCCTGCTGTTTGCCATCTATCTCGTGAAACCGAGCCCGTTCTGTATTCTGGATGAGGTGGATGCGCCGCTTGACGATGCAAACGTCGACCGGTTCACACGCATCCTCCGCAAGTTCTCGGTGAATACCCAGTTCATCGTGGTCACGCACAACAAGCGCACCATGGAAGCGGCCAACGCCATGTACGGCGTCACAATGGAGGAAGAGGGCGTGTCGAAGATCGTGACGGTGCGCTTCAACCAGGAATCGCAGATCGCTTCGGCAACGGTGGCCACGGCATGAGCGCGGGACTGAAGCTGTTTATCGATTTTGACGGCACGATCGCACGCGGGGATGTGGGGAACGCCTTCTTCCGTGCCTTTGGCGGGGCAGTGTGTCAGGACTGGATTGCGCGCTACCATGCAGGAGAGATTTCCGCCCGTGCCTGCTTCGCCGGAGAGCGTGACGCCATGGGTCCGCTGCATCGCGCGGAGGCGGACGCCTTTGTGGCAACGCGGGAGCTCGACAGCGGATTTGCCCCGCTGGTCGCCTTGTGCCGCCGGGAAGGCATCCCCGTCACGATCCTCAGCGACGGGCTTGACTATTATATCCGGCCCCTGCTCGAGCGCGAAGGCCTCGGCGACGTGCCGCGCTATTCCAACAAGACCAGCTGGGGCGCCCCCGGAGACGACGGACGTGCGCCGCTCATGCTGGAGTTTCCCTTCGGCAACGCGGAATGTGACCGGTGCGCCTGCTGCAAACGCAATCTCATGCTGGGCGCATCCGGCGATGAGGATGTCATCGTGTACGTGGGCGACGGATACTCCGACCGCTGTCCCGCGGAGTTTGCCGACATCGTGTTCGCCAAAAGCGATCTGCAAACATGGTGCCAGCAGCGCAATATCAGTTACCTTGTGTTTCACGATCTCCACGATGTCCGCCGCCGGATGGAGGAATTGACGCAGCGGCGCATACTCCGGAAACGCCCGCGCGCTGAACAACGCCGCAGAGAGGCCTATTCCGCAGAAGCATGAGCACCGCACACCGCTTGCGCGCATGGATGTTCCGGTACCGCAGCTACACGCCGCTGCCGTTTCTCGCGGCCATGCTGGCGTTCGCCCACCCCTCGGCCGTCAGCATGTGCGCCGGGTTCGCCGTCGTCCTGTCCGGTGAGGCCATCCGTTTCTGGGGTGTCTCCATCGCCGGGTCGGAAACCCGGACCACGGGATCCGTGGGAGGGACATACCTGATCACCACCGGACCGTTCGCCTACGTGCGGAATCCGCTCTACGTGGGGAACATGCTGCTGTATGCCGGCGTCGGCATCATGTCCTGGGCGCTGTTTCCCTGGTTGTTGGTGGGGGCGGTGCTCTGGTTCGTCGTACAATATACGCTGATCGTGCTGGGGGAAGAAGATTATCTGGCAGGCCGTTTCGGAGAGGCGTACGCAGAGTACCGGCGCAATGTCCACAGATTTCTCCCGCGTTTGACCCCGTACCGT
>PMCM01000323.1:0-4505 GCA_003154155.1 Ignavibacteriota bacterium
GATACTGTCGAAGTCAACACCCTGACCCGCCACGTGTACTACAAGGTCACGGCGGTGAATCTCAGGTACATTCCGTCAGCGTTCTCGCCCATCATCACGCTGACGAGGCCCGACATCGTACCGCCTGCGACCCCGCAGTTTGTTTCTGTCGCCGTGACAGATTCGGCGGTGTTCCTGAAGTGGGCACCAAGCCCCAGCAGCGATGTGCGCTCTCACCAACTGTTGCGAAGAGTGCCCCCGGATACCGGCTGGGGGGCGCTCCGAACGCTCGGCAGAATGGATTCCTCGTACACCGACAGGAATATTGTTGCGCGCATGACGTATGAGTACGTCGTTGAAGCGATCGACAGCAGCGGACTCCATTCGCCGCCATCAACACCTGTTATCGGCCGCCCATATGACACAGGAGTGCGGCCTCAAGTGGCGGATCTCCGGGCAGCCTACAGGCGCGAGAAGAAAACGATCGGACTGACGTGGTCGTACTCCTCACTGAAGAACGAGCATTTTTGGTTTGTGCTCTACCGTGAAACGGCGGGAAAGGGACTTGTGACGTTCAAGGCATTGGAGGGCTCTGCCCGGTCGTTTGAAGATGATGTGAATATCGGGAAGGGGAAGTACCGGTACGCCATCAAGGTTCGGACAGATGCAGGCGGTGAGCCCCCGCTCTCAAAGATAGCGGAGGTGGAGATTCCGTAGGGATAGCGCTGTCCAGCTGTGAAGCTCGTCAGGGGTAAAAAACACCAAGAGCGCATGCCCCTGTGCTCATTTGCCGTAGCATCAAGTATAAAAACATCTCAGGGCTGCGGAGATCATGTCTATGCCCTCACAGTACTATCCCAACGCGTCCATCCCCCCGATGGTGCGGCCCAAGACCGAGCACTCTAGGTGATACGATGAAACGTGCCGTGATTCTTCTTGCCCTGCTGGCATTCGTCCAATCCGGGTCCGAAGGTGCCAGCAAATCGGCGTTTCTATCCCCAACTGCGGATGTGAGGGGAATTTACGTCATTAATAATGACGAGGTGTATGCAAGTCCAAAAGGGCTCATCGTGCAGCAGGCGATGAAGCTGCCAGGTGTCGATGGACTGACCATGGTGACCACGTGGAGCGCGCTCGAGCCAGCAAACGGCCAATACAGCTGGCAGCGACTGGACAAGTGGTTGGGGTTGGCTGATTCTCTGAAACTGAAGATTACCTTGGTCATCAAGTCCGGAAGCGGAATACCATCGTGGGTATTCCAGGCCGGTCCGGGAGGAGGCGGCGTTGCTCCCTTGACCTTCAGAGTCTCCCCGCATGAAGGGAAGACTGCTGTATGCGACACCGAGACGATTGCCGCTCCCTGGGATCCCAACTACCTGGCGCTCTGGGACACCCTCCTTGTTAGCGTATCCGCGCATTTGAAAACCACTGGGACGTATGAGTCCATTACCGCGTTGCGGCTGACGGGCATCAACCGCACCTCGGATGAACTGCGATTACCCGCAGAGACTGCCCAATCCACTGGACTTTCATGCGTAAGCGATGCCCCCTCGTTATGGCAGCTGACCGGTTATCGTCCTGCGAAACTTCTCAAAGCGTGGGATGCAATGACGAGTTCATTTCTCAAATCGTTTCCGGACAAAGCCTTTTCCATTGCGATTATTCCGAATCCGCCCCAGTTGCCGTTTCCTCCTATAGACGGCTCAGGCGCGATGATCACCGGAACTGTACCAGACCAGAACCAACCCCTGCTGGCCCTTGCCGCGGAGAAATTTCCAGGTCACCTGCTTGTCCAGTTCAACTTCCTCTTGAACAACACCCCCGCGAATTGGTTTGTCATTCAAGCCGCACAAACCCTGGGAACCATGGTGGCGTTCCAGACAAACGATTACTATAGTCTGACCGATTCGGGAGCAGCATGTGGAGGAACGGCCGCCAATCCTCTCCCCTGCACGTCCGCACCATACCTCGCCCAACTTGAGACAGGCATCTATCCCCTGGGGAAGGACTTCAGTCTGCGAGCGCAGTATATCGAGATCTGGTCTATCAACGCAATCGCATTCCGCGAGGATATTGTCCAGGCGCACCAGGAGATCTTTGCCGCACAGCTGCCTCCCGAAGTGAATATCAACCTCGGTACGCCACAACAGCTCCTCCATGCGGGAAAACCCGATGCAATGGGAATGACGACGGCGCCCGATATGCACACGACGTTTATCCGGCAGGCTGATTCAACGTATCGTGTTTGGATTACCGGGCACTTCTATAGCGACAGCGTCTACGGCGCGACCGGGCTGATCACCACAAAGGATTTTCTCACGTACAAACCGGTCGGAAATTCAACCATCGCGCAGGTGGTCCTGGCTCCAAGTTGCCGCCCGGGTTCGGCTGCATGCTGGAGCCAATATGATGCAGATTACGCCGGCGCCGACCTGGTGTTTCCGGCAAGTAATGGCAAAGACCTGCTCATGCTCTATCATGGCCAATCTATATATTATGGGACGCGCACGCCTGACGAAAAGAATGATCCGGCGTGGTGCGTCGTAGGTCTTGCCCGGTCAGGCGACAACGGCCTGACATGGCAACGCCAGGGTGCGGTGATCTCGGGAAGCGATGCCAAGCCTGACACAATTCCGGCAGGCGGCATCATGGGTGCCGTTGAGCCGGGAGGGATTACCGCGGGAGGCTATGTCTATGTATTCTATGCATATTTCCCCACGCAAGGTGATTCAGATGCCGGCCCATCCACCATCCAGGTTGCGCGTGCGCCACTTGCGGCTGACGGAAGTCCCGGCTCATGGACGAAATTCTACGAGGGCGACTTTGGCTCACAGCCAGGACTCGGAGGTTTTGGTTCTCAGGTTGTTCCAACGGTGTTCTCGGATTCCCGTCCCGCGCAACCGTGGCCTGTGTACAGCACATACCTCAACGCCTATGTCCTGATTTTCATCTGTGAAGGGGGGTGGTATTTCTCCACTTCTACTGACCTTGTCTCATGGGCGCCCCCCAAGCAGTTTTTCACCGCTCCTGTCAAGGAGTTTACGACGGGTCAGCAAACCGACGAGAATGTCATTCTGGTGACGCCCGGAAACCGTGAACAGACCATCGGTCAGGCCGGGTACGTCCTGTATTCCCATACTTCCGCGTGGCACAATGTTCCTGACGAGTTATGGATGATGCCGTTCGCATTCAATACCACCACGACCGAAGTCCCGAGCGCCGGCCATCCTGTCCCGCACGTCTTTGAACTTCTTCAGAACTATCCCAATCCCTTTAACCNNCGTCACGCTGACGGTGTTTGATGTCCTCGGGAGGCAGATCCAGAGGCTCGTCAACACATTCGAAGAGGCCGGTCTCCACGAGGCGACATTCAATGCCCAAGATGTTTCCAGCGGGACCTACTTCTATCAACTGGAGGCGGGGGGCTCGGTTGAGACGAAGAGGCTTGTCGTCGTGAAATAACATGTCAGCTCAACACGGAATTCCCGACGGACTATGAATCGGTGACAGAGACCACGGTCTCGAATGCCACTACGGGAACGCGATACCAGACCTTCATCGAAGACGACAACCCGGGGCCAATCTGCTGTCCTTCAGCAGTTGGCGTGTGAATTCATGCCGTGGATCGCCGGCCAGAGCCTCGCCGGTTCCCTCCTCAACAATCACACCGTCGTGCAGTACGGCAACTCGATCGCAAAACGAGAGCGCCGTCTGCACGTGGTGAGTGATGAGAAGAAGAGAGAAGCCGGCCTTTGCTTGGAGAGATTTCAGGAGCCGAAGTACGTGAGCCGAGGTGAGTGCATCAAGAGCCGATGTCGGTTCGTCCAATATCATCAGCCGGGGCGAAACAGAAAGCACCCGCGCCATGGCTATCCGCTGGCGTTGTCCGCCGCTGAGCTGGGACGGATAGCGTTCGAGGCAATCCCCGGATAATCCCACGGAGGACACGAGCCTCTCTGCCTCTTCTCTCGTGTGCGGTGTCTTGCCGGCGATGCTCGTGATACCTTCGAAGAGAGATTCCAGGACAGTCATGCAAGGATTCAAGGAAGCGCTGCTTGCCTGGAAGAGCATTTGGATCTNNGTGGTTTTCCCGCTACCGCTTTCCCCAAGCAAGGCGGTGGATGTACCTGTGCCAACACGAAGTGTTACGCCGTTAAGCAGCCGCTTTGTCCTCCTCCGGAGTCCGGTCAGCGAACGGTGGCGCACTGTGTAGGTGAGGTCTTCTACTTCCAGTAGAAACATCGGACCTCTCTACTGTCTGTGACCGTTTCCGGGGCAGGGTCAGCCTCTTTGCATTTTACCTTGGCGAAGGGACACCGTGGTTCAAAAACGCATCCTTGCGGCGGAGGGTCGCCCGCAGCAGGGTCTTGTGTCATCCCCAGTGGCGCAGCGATATTCTGATCCCGTGAGTGTGCGTTGATCAACAGTCGCGTGTACGGATGGAGGGGAGTCTCGAAAAGAGCCCTCCGTTCGGCATGCTCGACAATTCTGCCCCCGTACATGACAGCGATCCGGTCTCCATACCA
>PMCM01000323.1:4526-12862 GCA_003154155.1 Ignavibacteriota bacterium
TCGTCGGCTCGTCGGCAATCAGCAAGCCCGGGGAAGACATGACAGCCATGGCGATGCACACTCGTTGAGCCATCCCGATGCTCAATTCATGCGGGTAGCTGCCGAGCACCTCCTCGCCATTGTCGAGCCCCACAAGGCGGAGCGTGTCGTGAAGAAATGTGTCATCGTCAGCGGGGAGGTCCGAGGCCAGCTGCATCTGCTTTCTGATGGTCGCCACAGGGTTGAGGGACTGCATCGGCTCTTGAAAGACATACCGTATTCTTGAGCGCCGAATGGCGGCGAGCTCACGTTCGGCGAGGGCGAATAACGGGCGGCCTTCAAAAGTCACCAGACCATCGACGTTCACAGATGATGCGGCAGGGAACAGCCTCGTCACNNTCTCGCCAAGGAGCGTAAAAACCTCGTTTGCGCGCACACAGAAGGAGACGTCATGGATCACGTCGCTCTTCCCCGGCCCGGGGAAGACGGAAACAGAGAGGTGTGCGACATCCAGAAGGTGTGGTGTTTCGGTAGCTGTATCCATGCTCTTCGCGAGTGATAATAGCCAAAAGTCGGCTCAAACTCAAACGCCCGGGCAGGCAGGTTCTATTGACAAACGGCCGCAGAGTGACTATATTTTCCCAAAGATTCTTCATCCTCCGGAGTCAACAGAACAGCTCATGAGATCTGGGGTTTGCTCTGCCCTGCCGATTGTCCTTCTGCTTGGGTTTCTTGGATGTGGAACGAAGAACGAAGCCAGACCGGACGCATCGCTTCGGTCGGCCGTCGTCGTCGCCATCGAAGGCGATGTCGATAGCTTCAATCCTCTCTTTGCTGAAGACATCACGGCGGGAGAAATCAACGATCTCCTGCTCCCCGCCTTGGTGAGCTCCGATTTTGATGCGAAATCGGGACAGCTCAACTATGCCCCCTTGCTTGCGCGCTCATGGGAATATGCCCATCAGCATCGCGACATCATTTTCCACCTGGTGCCGGGTGCGCGATGGACGGACGGGCAGCCAGTAACAGCCAGGGATGTGCAGCTTTCCTTCGAGCTTTACGGTGATCCCGAGGTTGCCAGCGTCCGGCAGGCATCGGTGGATAATCTCAGGCCGACCTCGGGGAATCAGGACATCCGGAGGGGCATCGAAGTGAAAGATGATTCCACCGTGGTATTCCACTTTGTCAAAGCGTACGCCGGACAGCTGTTTGATGCTGGACTCCCCATTCTACCGGCCCATATCTTCCAGGAACGTTCGCGCAAAACCCTGCGCACCGATCCTGTCAATAAGACGCCCGTCGGTTTCGGCCCGTTTACGCTTTCGCGGTGGACGGCGCTGCAGGAGATTGTTCTTCAGGCGAATCCCGAATCCGTCGTGCCATATCCTGCGAAGCTCTCCCGCCTGATCTTCCGGGTCATCCCTGACTATCGAACACGGCTCGCGCAGCTTGAATCAGGGGAAGTTGATCTGGTGAGCGGATTGAGACCGGAGGATGCCGATCGGATCGCGAGGGAATCGAACCAGGTCGAAATCATCTCCACACCCGGCCGCGACTACGATTTTCTGGGGTGGAACAATATCGACACCGGAACACCTGCGGGATCACCCGGAGCGAAGCCCAAGCCCCACAGGCTTTTCGGCGCGAGAAATGTCCGGCAGGCGCTCACCATGGCGATTAACAGGGAGGAATTGGTGCATGCGTATCTCGGCACCCACGGGCAGGTGGCCTTTGGGGGCATTTCTCCTCTCTTTAGATGGGCGTACAATGACAGCTTGAAGCCTCTGCCGTACGACCCTCAACGTGCGCGGCTGCTGCTCGAACAGGAAGGATGGAAGGACACCGATGGCGATGGCATTCTCGATAAGGACACCATGAGGTTCTCCTTTGTGCTCAAAGTCCCCGCCGGCAGTCAGTTGAGAACCGTTGTTGCGACTGCGGTGCAACAGCAGCTCCGCCAGATCCACATTGACATGCGGATCGAACAGGTGGAGCGTGCAACGTTCTGGCAGGATGTTACCGCCAGGAAATACGATGCATTCCTGGCCGGGTTCAGCGTCCCTCTGCAGATGCAGCTCGAAGACCTGTGGGGATCCGATCTCGACAAGCACCCGTTCAACCTCACGGGGTTTCGCGACGCACGCATCGACAAGATTCTGGCCGCAGCCGGAATTCTGAGCACAGAGACGGATGGGGCTGCACTCTGGAAAGAATTCCAGAAGATCATTCAAGAGGAACAGCCGTGCACGTTTCTGTACTGGATCAACAACATCGTCGCCGTGAACAGACGTGTACACGGCACACACATCGGCGTGCTTGGGACAAATCACCGTGCCTGGGAATGGCATATCGATACCGTGGGCCAGGCGGGCGCGGCATCCTCACACAAACCTGCCGACGCCCCGTTCGCATCTGAATAACACGTTCCACAATGCAAGAGCGTGCATTGGCCCTCTTGAAGTTTCTCGCGCGAAGAGTGCTTCAGGCAATTCCCATGTTGTTTGGACTGGCAACGCTGGTCTTTTTCGTCTCCCGTTTGCTTCCGGGCGATCCGGCGAGCGTGTACATTTCACCCGGGATTCCACCGGGGGTTGCCGAACACCTGCGTTCGCAATTCGGGCTTGACCGCCCGTTGTGGGATCAGTATATCGCCTGGCTCTCGGCTGTCCTCCGGGGTGAATTCGGGTTTTCATTTGCGCATGGTGCACCTGTGGCAACCGTCCTCCTGCAGGTGTTTCCCAATACCCTCCTCCTGGGTGCAACAGCATTCCTCATCGAATGTGTCCTCGCTTTTGCTCTTGCGGCGCTCGCCGTTAGACGTCCCGGCTCGCGGTTCGATCGTGCTCTTTCGCATTTGACCCTTGTGGTGTATTCACTTCCGTCCTTCTGGATCGGCATCCTCCTGCTCTCGCTCTTTTCCTTTACGCTCAAAATCTTTCCTTCATCGCAGATGCATTCCGTGGGCGTAGAGGATCTGGGGAGATTGGCAGCATTTGGGGATCTCCTGAAGCATCTCACGCTTCCTGCCCTGACCGTCGCTGTGCCGGGAACGGCCGTCATTGCCAGGTATCTCAGGACCAGCATGATTGAGACAATGAGGCAGGAATATGTTGTCGCCGCCACAGGGATGGGATTGTCGAAGGGCAGGGTGTTTCGTTCGTGGATCCTCCCCAATTCCCTCGGACCGGTCATTTCGGTGCTCGGTGTCGAGATTGGCGTTCTTCTGACCGGCGTCCTTGTGACCGAAACCCTGTTCGCGTGGCCTGGAGTGGGAAGGTTTGCGGTCATGGCCATATTCACACGAGATTACCCTATGATTCTCGGGTGCACGCTTCTCGGAGGGGTCTTGGTTATTGCGGCGAACATTCTGGCGGATTTCATCAGGGCGTGGATTGATCCTCGTGTCCGGCTTGGCTAGCTGAGAATGAAACGTTCATCACACATCCTCCTTATTGCGATCGTTGCGGTGATCAGCCTGGCTCAATACCGGCTTATCGAATCAAGTCTTGCGTCATTTGCTGCGTGGTGCGTCCTCGAGGCGAGTCATCAGGCACCGTTTGGCACCTATTGGAACCCCGCGCTCTTCGAGCACTGGCTTGCCGGCATCGCGTGGGTTATCGGCGCCCTGTGGTTGATGCGTTCGAGTTTTGCGTCCCTTCGGGCAAGAATGGGGAGAATTCGTCTCGCGTTGGTCATTCCGCCGGCGCAGAAATCTATCCGCGGAGCGTCATCGCGATTCATCTGCATGGTCGGATACATCGCCTTGGTATCGCCTATCCTAACTCCCGTGAATCCCAATGTGCAGGGAAATCTTGTTACGACGCGATTGCTGCCACCGCTTTCCACAGGGTATGTACGGGAATTTCTTGACCCGACTCCTTCCGGCACCGATAGTGCTGGACGGACGTTGCGAGTGTATACCGCCGCAAACCACTACCTCCTGCACCGAACGACATTCTTGAGCGCGAACATCCATGCAGATCCGTCTGCAGCAAGTGTACGGAACGTCGTCAGGGAATTCCCGGTGTTTTTTCCTTTCGGAACTGACGACAACGCCCGGGATGTCTTCAGCAGAGTCGTTGCCGGAACCAGAGTTTCCCTGGGCATAGGACTGACTGCTGCGCTCGGTGCCTTGATCATAGGTGCTGCAGTGGGATTCGCAGCGGGGATGTCCCGCGGTTTTCTTGATGGAGTCCTGATGAGGCTTACGGACCTGTTTCTGGCGATTCCGGGCCTGTTTCTGGTGATCGGCGTCTTGGCGTTCGTCGGTCAGTCAATTGCCATGATCGTCGTGGTCCTCTCCTTTTCAGGATGGATGAGCATTGCCAGAGTTGTACGCGGCGAAGTCCTCTCGCTGCGCGAACGCGAGTTCATCCTGGCGGCACAAATGCTCCGTGTGTCCAGCTGGAGAATCGTCACGCGTCATCTTCTGCCGAACCTCCGGCCCGTACTGCTGACGGCCACAGTGTTGCAGTTTGCGAATGCGGTTTTGGGGGAGGCATCCCTGGGATTCCTGGGCCTTGGCATTCAACCGCCCACCGCGACCTGGGGTAGCATGATGGGAGAAGCGATGGGATATTTGAGCTCCGCATGGTGGGTCGGGGTGTTTCCCGGACTTCTCCTTGCCACAGTCCTTGTCTCCGCGCATTCGCTCGGCGAACATCTGGCATCCACTGCTGATGCCGCTGCAACGGATCAGACCGCATCATAGAATGATCAACTTTCGATATCGTATACTGAAGAAATTGGGCGAGGGGGGCAGCGGCGAGGTGTATCTTGTCGAAGACTCCCTGCGTCAACGCCGTCAGTCCGCCATGAAGATTCTACACGGCGGAGACCGGTCCGACGACGCTGCCGTTGATCAATTCAGAACTGAAGTCTCGGTTCTTGCCACCTTGCAGCACCCCAACCTTACACGGGTGTACGACTTCGGTACGATACATCAGTGCGATGACCCTGCGCTGGAGGGACGCCGCTTCTTTACCATGGAGTGCATCAACGGTGTGAGGGCTCTCGAGTGGTGGCGAACTCAACGCTCCAGCCGCGACCGTGTTGCACGTCTGCATCATGTGGTGCGCCAGGCCCTCGGCATGCTCTCATATGTTCACCGGCAGGGGATTATCCACTTTGACATCAAGCCCGATAACCTGCTGTTGGTCCAGACCGGTGAGAGCGACGATCCATTCCCGCTCTTGAAAGTGACCGATTTCGGGTTTAGTGGCAGGTGGGACGCGGAGCTGAAGTTTCCGCTGCGGGGTACTCTCGAATATACCGCCCCCGAATTGCTGCGCCAAGAAGCCTTTGACCATCGGGTCGACCTGTACTCGCTGGGGGCAACGCTGTATCACCTTATTGAAGACCGATGTCCATTTGAAGCAGCCGAACCTGTTGAGCTCATCAAAAAAGTGTTGACAACGGAACCGGAATTCCAACGCTGTGCCGAGGCGGAATTCTCGTCGTTGTTTCCGATTGTCAGAAGACTTCTTCACAAAGATCCCGCCCAGCGGTACTTATCTGCGGCGGACGCCGCACGAGAGCTCGAGGGTGATCGGGGAGCGCCTGCCGCCGCGTTTGACCGGCTTGCCAGGCCACGCTTTGTCGGACGGGAAAAGGAAAAGGAACTGATCGGCTCGGCGATTGCCTCGCTGGGCGCCGGAGCTGCCGATCATGCTCTCACGGCAATCGTGGTCACCGGGCCGGAAGGAATCGGAAAATCCTCCTTGCTGAATGAAATGGTACGCATTGCACGCGCAACCGATGTTCCGGTGTTCGACGTGCATGTTCTGCAGCGTACTGTGCCGTTCAGCGGCATCCTGTCGGTGCTGCGCATGCTTCGTGCTGAAGCTATGTCCCGGTCCCCCGAGGGACGAGACGTGATGCGGAAGTATGCTGACGTGATCGAGGGGGGGGGCGGATCGGGCGACGACGACGCCGCGGAGCAACGGGTGACGTGGTTGCGGGAGAGGGAGAAAGTTGTCGAGGCGCAGGCGCGATGCATCAACCAGGTATCGTTGCTCTTTGCATTCATCATTGTTGTTGACGACGCGCAACTTCTCGATCCGGAATCCTACGATGTTCTTCGCACCGTCCTTCGCGACGCACGGGCGGGCCGTGTGCTGATTCTTGCTGCCGTGCGTGAAGAGGAATGGCAGGCTATTCCCGCTCTGCACTTCCGGCTCGAAGAGCTTGATGCGGCGTGCGTTGCTGCCATGAGCACATCAGCTCTTCCGTCCGTGGAGGTGGGTGAAGCGCTTGGGGATCGGCTCTATCGCGTCTACGGCGGATCACCCGGGATCATCGTTGAGGCCCTGCTCTCGGTACATGCCATGCTTCCCGGGGAGTTGCCGCGCCGGTCGTCGGAGGTAGCGACGCTTGCCGACCATCTCCTCGGTCAGCTTCCCCGGGACATCGATCAACTCTTGTTCGTCCGTTACAAGGCGCTTGAACGGGGTCCGCAGCTTATTCTTGACGTTCTCTCCGCCTTTGCGTTGCCCACACGTCTCGAGATTCTCCAGGATGTTCTTCCGTTTCAACCTGAGCGCACGGCCACATACCTCTCCGGGCTCGAAACCGACGGTCTTGTCGCTCCGCACGAAAAGGGCCAGCGTGTCTCGATGCGGCATGCGAGCTTGAAATCGATCGTGTATGCGGCAATCCAGGAAGGTCGCCGGGATATTCATGCGTTCATCGCCTCGACTTTGGACCGGCACGCCGAAGTGCGGACCTTTGCTGATCTGCAGGAACTTGCGTACCAGCATCGACATGCAGGGATGGATGCCGCCAGCGTCTCCTGGTTGGAGGCTGCGGCCGACGAAGGCGCACGGATGGGGGCGTTTCTGCCGGCCGAAGAGCTGTTGCGTGAAGCCGTTGCTCTCGCTGCGGGCTCGACGCCATCGGCGCTTGACCGCCTTAACCGCAAACTCGCGCACGCTATGTTCAACTGCGGAGAATTGCAGGAAGCGGTTGATCTGGCGGAGAAGCTGCTCGGCAGCGGTCCTCGTGAAGCGGCCGAGAACTTGGCACTCCACAAGACTTCCGGGCTGGCACAATCGCGGCTGGGCCAGGGCGAAGAAGCGAAGGTGCATTTCCTGGCCGCTCTTCAATCATGCGAGAATCCCCTGGAACAGCTGGAACTCCAGCAGGAACTGGTGGGCGTCGAAATTAACCTCGGGCTTTTTGCCGAAGCGGAACATGCCAGCGCGGCACAGCTCGACCGGGCCAAAGCCCTCGGCAATATGCGCATCATCGCGTCTATCCACACGGATCTCGGCATTGCCACCTTCTTCCAGAATCTCCTCGATCAATCGGCTGCGCATTTTGAGGAAGCACGGAAGGCCTATGCGGACTCGGGGCTCCATGCGCACCTCGCGGATGCCATGATGAATATCGCCAACGTGATGAGTGCGAAGGGGGATATCGTGCGGGCTGTGAATATCTGGAGCACCGCACTCAAGACGAGCCAGGAGTATGGTACCCTCAACCAGCAAGCACAGATACAGAACAATCTGGGCATCGCGCACTTGAAGCTGGAGCACTTTCGGGAAGCGCGGGAATATTTCGATAGTGCCAAAGCGATGTTTGCCCGGCTGAGGTCCAGACAGGGAAGCGCATTTGTGTTCACGAACCTTGGCGAGCTGAACTTCGCAGAAGGGCGCTATGAACACGCACTGACGCAATGGCAAAGTGCCCGGCAATTGTACCGTGACATGGATGACGGCCAGGGAGTGGTGGAGACCCTGCTGCAACTCGCCCAGGTCCGCCTCGTGGTGGGCGACACCGCGTCAGCGGGCAGCATGCTCAATGAAGCCGAGGGTTTGATGAGCGAAAGAGGGTTGAACACCTTCACAACCCGGATGTTGTTTCTTCGAGGCGTTCACATGCTGTCGCTCACCAGGTATGACACCGCCCGCACGTTCTTCGAGCAGGCGAGACAAGCGTCGCCGGATGATCCAGAACAGGAACAGGGCCTCTTGCTGAAAGTGCGAATGGCGGAATGCGAATACGGTCTGGGCGAGCTTGACGCCTCAGCGACGCTCGCACTCAGCGCACGGGACGCCGGGGAGCGGCTCAATCTGCCGCACATCGTCGGTGAAGCGTCGTTCGTACTCGGGACGATCGCTATGTCTTCTCCTGCCAGAGTACCGGAAAGGGCGCTCGCAGTTTTCCGCAGAGGTCTGGACGCCATTGCGCAAGAACCCGTGACGGAGGTGACCTGGAAACTCGCGTTTGCCCTGGGGCAGGAGTTTCACAAACGGGGGCAGAGCGTGAAAGCGCAACAATGTTTCACGAACGCCAGGCTCGTGCTGCAGTTTTTTCTTGCGCATTTTTCGTCATCCGAGCTGAAGAATAGCTATCTT
>PMCM01000043.1 GCA_003154155.1 Ignavibacteriota bacterium
GAGGGAACTGCTGTACCGCCTCTGCGTAGACCATGAGATCCCCCACAAGCGGGTGACCAAGATCATCACCGCCACCAAGCCCGAGGAGGAACCCGAACTCGAGCGGCTGCACAAGGTGGGCACCGGCAACGGTGCACCGCTGGAATTCCTGTCTGCAGCCCAGGTGCACGCCATGGAGCCCAATATTACCACCGTCGGCGGACTCCTGTCGCCGTCGACAGGAATCATCAGCGCGCATGGACTGATGGACTATTACTATCATGCGGCACGTCATCACGGTGCCGAAATCCAGACCCGTTGCAACGTTGTGGGACTTGAACACGCAGCGGGGGGATATCTCGTGACCATCGAGGAAGGGGGAGAACGGTCTTCCTTCTCCTCCGAATGGGTCATCAATGCCGCGGGCCTGGAGTGCGACACCGTCGCTTCGCTTGCGGGCATCGACGTTGACAGCGCCGGCTATCGCCTGCACTACTGCAAAGGGTCGTACTTTGCACTCCCCGGATCCATGAACTCCCTCGTCTCGCGGCTCATCTATCCCGTACCGACAAAGCATTCACTCGGCGTGCACGTCGTGCTGGATCTGGGGGGCCGCCTGAAGTTCGGTCCGGATGTCGAGTATCTTCCTGACCGACAGTTGAACTATGACGTCGATCCATCCAAACGCCATGCCTTCGCCGAGTCCGTCAGGCGTCTCCTCCCCACCGTACAGGACGATGATCTCACCCCCGACATGAGCGGCATTCGGCCGAAAACCCAGGCGCCGGGCGATCCCGCCCGGGATTTCACGATTCGACACGAAGTGGAACGGGGGCTGCCCGGACTGGTGAACCTGATCGGCATGGAATCCCCTGCCCTGACCGCTTCACCCGCAATTGCGCGATTCGTGGCACATCTGATGACACACTAGTGCCACGCCGGCGACATGCGTTCCCGTCACGGACAGCTCGCATCACATCCACCATACATGGATAGCGGATACCTGGTTATTTCACTCAGGAGGACTTTTCCATGCAGTTTCAACAGCTCTTCGTTATCGGTCTGACAGCGATGGCTTTCGTCACTTCATCCGGCGCCGTGACCTTGCGCGCGGATACCACGGGCGCACTTCCCCCTGCGATAATTCCGCAGCCGCTGCATGTGGCCGTCGCACCCGGGTTCTTTACCTTGGACCGCCGCACCGCGGTGGTCCATGCGGAGAACGACAAGGAGTTTCAGGCTGCGGTCACTGCGTTCGTGCACACACTCCGCAGCTCCACCGGGTATGTTCTGCCGTTGTGTGACGTCGCCGGTGCACCCGGGACCGATATCATTCGGTTCATCAGGATTCCGATGGACTCACTGGGTGCGGAGGACTACCGTGTTACCGTACGCACTCATGCGATCCTGATCGAAGCCGCCTCGGGCCGGGGCGCATTGTACGGGGCGCACTCCCTTCTCCAACTCTTCCCTCCCGCCGTGTTTTCCCCCGGGAAGGCAACGGGCGTCCGTTGGACTGCTCCCTGCGTCGATGTGGCGGACGCGCCCCGCTACGCATGGCGCGGGATGATGCTTGACGTCGTGCGTCATTTCATGCCGAAGGAATTTGTCAAGCGGTTCATCGATTACCTGGTCATGCACAAGATGAACACCTTTCACTGGCATCTGACCGACGATCAGGGCTGGAGGATTCAAATACTGGCGTACCCGAAGCTCACCGATATCGGTGCCTGGCGGGTGGATCGTGAAGACCGCCACTGGAATGCACGTCCGCCCCAACTGCCCGGTGAGAAGGCCACGTATGGGGGTTTCTATACCCAGGACGATATCCGTGATGTCGTGCGCTATGCCGCGGATCACTTCATCACCATCGTCCCGGAAATCGAGATGCCGGCGCATGTGTCGGCGGTCCTGAGCGCCTATCCGGAGTACTCCTGTACGGGGGGACCGTTCACCCTCCCTCCCGGCGGCCTCTGGCCAATCACCGACATTCTGTGCGCGGGAAACGACAGCACGTTTGTCTTCGTGGAAAACGTGCTCCGGGAAGTCACTGCCTTGTTCCCGGGGACCTACATCCACATCGGGGGGGACGAAGCGGACAAGACGGAGTGGAAGCGGTGTCCCAAGTGCCAGGCCAGGATTCGCACAGAAGGGCTGAAGGATGAAGCGCAGCTGCAGTCGTATTTCACCACGCGCGTCGAGCGGATCCTCAGCGGGATGCACCGCAGGCTTTTGGGCTGGGATGAGATCATCGAGGGGGGGCTGCCACCCGAGGCGACCGTCATGTCCTGGCGCGGGGTGGCCGGGGGGATCCATGCGGCACGGTCCGGACACGACGTCGTGATGTCTCCCACGTCGCATTGCTACTTCGACTACTATCAGGCGGATCCGCGGTGGGAACCCATCGCCATCGGCGGGTACGTGCCTCTGGAGAAGGTCTACGCGTACGAGCCGACGCCGGACAGCCTGACGCCTGCGGAGTCAATGCATATTCTCGGCACACAAGCGAACCTCTGGACGGAGTTTATTCCCGATCCGGCAAAATTGGAGTATATGGCGTTTCCGCGCATTGCCGCGATTGCCGAAGTCGGATGGAGTTCGCGGGACCGGCGAGCCTACCCCGATTTTCTCGTCCGTCTCGACAGGCAAATGGCACGCTACGAGGCAGCAGGAATCAACGCGTCGCGGAGCATCCATGCCGTCACAATCGAGGAATCGATCGCCGTGGCATCGCATCAGGCCCTCGTGACCCTGGCCACGCAGGCAGGTGCGACGAATATCCGTTATACGTTGGACCGTTCCACACCGGGTCCGACCTCGCCGCTCTATACCGCACCATTCCCTCTTACGCATTCCACGACGATACGGGCTGCAGCCTTTGACGGCCGGCGCCGCCTGGCACCTGTGACCTTGCGCCGCGTGGCCGTGCCGATGCACGAGATCGCATCGATGACGTGCGTTTCTCCGCTCGACAGCTTTTCCGCTCAACGCGGCAGTACGATGCTCTTCGATAACCGTCGCGGACATCCGAATCATGGGGACACCGAGTGGGTTGGCGTCACGGGAACAGACCTGGTTCTCCTTGTTGACCTTGGCGCGGTAGCCAGGGTCAAACAGGTGACGGTCGGGTTTCTGCACGAGACGGCAGCGCTGATCTTCCTTCCGCCACGGGTTGACGTGGCCGTGTCGCGCGACGGGCAATCGTTCACCGACGCCGGCACCGTGCGGGGGGCTTCATTGCAGCGAGAGAAACGTCCGTTTGTCAAAGACTATGTCGTGCCCCTGCGCAAAGGCACCGGGCGGTATCTCCGGATTACCGCACAATCACCGGGGCCGGTGCCTGAATGGCACAAGCGGGCGGGAAGCCCGTCACACCTCGTCACCGACGAAGTGATCATCGAATAACTGTGCGGAATCACAATGCCGAGAGGAATGGCCATGCAGGAAGCTGCACTTGACCGGTTTATCCGGTACGCGAAAATTGACACGCAGTCGCAGGATGATTCAACCACCTATCCCAGCACAACGAAGCAATTCGACCTTCTTCACATGCTGGTGCAGGAGCTCAAAGAGATCGGCGTGCAGGACGCAACGATCGACCAGTACGGTTACGTCATGGGCACCGTGCCGGCCAATCTGCCGGCGGGCCACCCGGCAACCGGGAAGGTGCCGACGATCGGGCTCATTGCGCATGTAGACACTTCACCGTCGGCGAGCGGGGCCGGTGTGAAGCCGCAGGTCATCACGTATGCGGGCGGCGATATCGTGCTCCCGGCGGATAGCCGGGTGATTATCCGGGCCGATGAGAACCCGGAACTCGCCAAGAACATCGGCAAACGGATTGTCACCGCCGACGGCACGACGTTGCTCGGCGCTGACGACAAGGCGGGTCTGGCGATCATCATGACCGCTGCATCGCGTCTCATCGCCTCGCCACACATCCTCCACGGACCGATCCGCATCGGCTTCACGCCCGACGAGGAAGTGGGGAACGGAACACAGTACTTTGACATCAAGAAGTTCGGCGCAGCGGCGGCGTACACGCTCGACGGCGATACCGTGGGCGAACTCAACAAGGAGACGTTCAGCGCCAACTCTGCGGTCATCACCGTGCACGGCCGCAACATCCATCCGGGGTCCGCAAAGGACATCATGGTCAATTCCCTCCGGACGATGGCCGACATCATTGTCAGGCTGCCGCGCTCTATGGCCCCGGAAACCACCGAAGGCTACGAACCATACATCCATCCCCATCAGATGCAGGGTGAGGAGGCGCTGACGGTGTTGCGGTTGTTGCTCCGCGACTTCCAGACCGAAGGATTACGCGTGCAGGAGGAGATACTGCGACGCATCATCGCCGAGGTCCAGCCGCTTCACCCCAAGGCGCGCATCGAGCTGGAAATCAAGGAGTCTTACCGGAACATGCGTGACGGCCTGGAACGGGATCCCCGGGTGCTTGAATGTCTGTGGGACGCCACGCGTCGCGCCGGACTCGAGCCCTCCTGGGTGCCCATCCGCGGCGGGACAGACGGATCGCGTTTGACCGAGTCCGGTTTGCCCACGCCAAACATCTTCACCGGCGGTCACAACTATCACGGCCCGACGGAATGGCTCTCTGTTGACGGGATGGACAAGGCCATTGAAACGGTGATCCAGCTTGCACAGGTCTGGACAGAAAAAAGTGTTGCGTAATTCGACGAAACCACTCCACTGCATCATCCTGTTTCCACGTTGAGGGAAAATTATGGAGCAGCACACGTCACAGAACAAAGGTCTCCCGGACAACGCATACAAGGAGCTGAACCCCGGAGAAGAATACCGCCCTATCCTTGACCCGGCGGGCGCGCCTCCTGAAGTCACCCCGTATTCGGTGATTACCGGTCTGCTCATGGCCGTGGTCTTTTCTGCCGCCGCTGCCTACTCAGGGTTGAAGATCGGGCAGGTGTTCGAGGCCGCCATACCGATCGCGATTCTCGCGGTGGGCATTTCGACACTGATCAAGCGGCCCCAGGCGCTCGGACAGAACGTGATTATTCAGTCTATCGGCGCTTCTTCCGGAGTGATTGTTGCGGGCGCCATCTTCACCATCCCCGCGCTGTACATTCTCGATCTGCCTGCGAGTTTCTACCAGGTGTTTATGGCGTCAGCCCTGGGCGGATTCCTGGGGATCTTATTCCTCATTCCGTTCAGGAAGTATTTCGTCAAAGACATGCATGCGAAGCTTCCCTTCCCCGAAGCCACCGCCACCACGGAAATCCTTGTGGCGGGGGAAAAGGGCGGTTCCCAGGCCCTGGTCCTGGTCGTCAGCGGTCTTATCGGCGGGGTATTCGATTTCCTGTTCAGCGCCTTCGGCCTCTGGGCGGAAGTGATCACCTCGCGCATGGTGCACGCGGGCGCGGTCGTGGCGGACAAGCTGAAGATCGTCGTGCGGTACAACGTGTCGGCAATGATCTTCGGTCTCGGGTACATCATCGGCTTGCGGTATTCCGCGATCATCGTGGCCGGGTCGATGCTCTCCTGGTACGTGCTTGTGCCGTTGCTGTACAATATCGGCCAGGGTCTCGCGCTCCCGCTGGGCGCGACAGCAGCAAAGACCATCGCCGCGATGACCGCCGAAGAGATCTTCCGCAATTATGTCCGGCAGATCGGCATCGGCGGTATTGCGATGGCCGGCATCATCGGCATCATCCGCTCTTCGAAGATCATCGCGGGGGCCTTCTCGCTGGCCTACAAAGAAATCTTCCGTCACAAAGGGACCGGTGAAGGCAGCACGGTGCGCGCGCAGATGGACATTCCCATGCTGTTTGTGGCGGTCATGATTCTCCTCACGGCGCTCCTGATCTTCGTCTTCTTTTACACCGGCGTGGTCTTCAACATGGGGCACGCACTGGTCGGGCTGGCGATCGTCCTGATCATCTCGTTCCTGTTTACGACCGTTGCGGCAAATGCCACCGCGATCGTCGGCACCAATCCCGTGTCCGGCATGACCCTGATGACCCTCATTCTGTCGTCATTCGTTCTCGTCCAGGTCGGTCTTACAGGGACGTTCGGCATGGTGAGCGCGCTGATCATCGGCGGTGTGGTCTGTACTGCCCTGTCGGTTGCGGGAGGATTTATCACCGATCTGAAGGTCGGTTACTGGATCGGCACCACGCCGAGGAAACAGGAGAGCTGGAAGTTCCTCGGTGTCCTCCTGTCCGCCGCCACCGTAGGAGGCGTGATCCTGATTCTCAACCAGACGTTCGGGTTCAAAGGTGACAACGCACTGGCAGCGCCGCAAGCCAATGCCATGGCTGCCGTGATCCAACCCCTGATGTCGAACACTGCTGCGCCCTGGACGCTGTACCTGGTAGGGGCCGTGGTGGCGCTGATCCTTGTCCTTATCGAAATCCCGCCCCTCGCCTTTGCCCTCGGGATGTACATCCCCCAGGAGTTGAACCTGCCGTTGCTTGTCGGCGGGTTGGTCGCGTGGTGGGTAACCTCCCGATCCAAGGACGAAAAGGTCAACAGCGCGCGGTTCTCACGGGGTACGCTCATCGCATCGGGTTTCATAGCCGGCGGATCGTTGTTCGGCGTGATCGCGGCATTTCTGCGATTCGGCGGGGCCGATTGGACAATCAAGGGATGGGCGGAGTCACCGCTCGGCGAACTGAGCGGACTGTTTGCATTCCTGCTGCTCTTCGCGTATGCTGTCACCGATACCATGCGGGCAAAACCGGAATAACCGGGAGGCAACCATGTTGAAATTCATCAAGCGACTTTTCATCCTGGCCTTCATTCTCATTCTGGCCGCCGCGTTCTGGGGAGCGTTCGCCATCTGGACCGGCTTGTACTCGGTGTATTCATACCCCCCCTCGTTTCAACACAAGGGGGGTACCACGCTGATCGTCACCCGGGACCAGGGGGAACCGATGTTTAATTCGCCCGATCGAAAAACACCCCCGGTGAAGAAATCCGAGGTGAAGGTGGGCGGGTTGACATTCGGCACGGTGAAGAAACCGGTCCAACCCATCAAGGACCGTACGATTCTGGAGCTCCCGTATATTGAATGGGCGTACAAAAAGTCTCTGGAACCCGAACCCCCCTCGGAGGAGTGAAAAGGGTCAAGAGCGGTTTTTTCCCGAAACTTTCACGCGGGAGATCGCGTTAGATACAAGAACTCCTATGACCACTGAATCAGCGGACCTTTCCACCCTCACTATTCGCAGAGATCCGGCCCCCGGCGGCAACGGGCGCGGGATGTCAAAATGGATGATCATCCTTCCGGTGATCCTCATCGCCGTCGTGGCGTTGTTCTTTATTCTTCGCAACAGTCTTGCGGGTCCGCGGGAGGTTGAGCTCACTCCGGCGACCCTGACATCGCCGTCAGCGGCAAACACCGTCCTGACGGCAAGCGGCTATGTTGTGGCGCAGGTCAAGGCCGCCGTCGCGTCGAAAGGGACCGGACGTCTGGAATACCTGGGCGTGGAAGAGGGGGACGTCGTCAAGAAGGACCAGATCATTGCGCGGCTGCAGGACGACGACGTCCTTGCGGCGCTCGCGCAGGCCCGGGCGAACCTGGCGGTCTCACGGGCTGATTCGGAGGACGCCACGCGATCGCTGGCGCGTACGCGCCAGCTCTTTAACAGCAATCTTGCATCGAAGGCGGATCTGGATGCCGCCGATGCGCGGTTCGGGCGCGTGATTGCCACGATTCGATCCTCCGAGGCAGCCGTAACATCGGCAGAGGTCGGCGTGGAGAACACCCGCATCCGTGCCCCTTTCGACGGCACCGTGCTGACGAAGTACGCCAATGTCGGGGAGGTGTTCGCCCCGTTCGCCTCTTCCGCAAATTCCCGGGGTGCCGTCGTCACGATGGCCGACATGAGTTCACTCCAGGTNNAAGATTGTCCCCACCGCAGACCGCGCGAAAGCCACGGTTCTCACGAAGGTCGCGTTCCGCGCGATGGACGACCGGGTGCTCCCCGAAATGAGCGCGAAGGTGATGTTTCTTTCGAAGCAGGATGATGCCTCCTCAGCCGGCTCAGCTCCCGTGATCACAGTCCCCCTCTCTTCCGTCATCACACGCCAGGAGCGCAAGGTTGTGCTGGTGGTCCGTGACGGTACCGTCATCGAATCGCCGGTCACCGTCGGGGAGATCCTCGGCGACCGGATCGCCGTGCTTGAGGGAGTTGCCGTTGGTGACCAGTGTGTGGTTCGGCCGGATCCCTCCCTCACCACAGGCACCAGGGTCAAGACACACGGGCAGTAGCCCCCAATCGTTTACCGGAGAAACACCATGATCGAAGTCCACAATATCTCGAAATCATATCGCCGCGATTCGCTGGAAATCCCGGTGCTATCCAACATTACCCTTGACGTGCCGGAAGGCGAGTTTCTGGCACTGATGGGCCCGTCGGGGTCGGGAAAGACCACACTCTTGAATCTTATCGCGGGTATCGACCGGCCGAATACCGGATCGATCACGGTGAACGGGACGGACATTGCCACATTGAACGAGTCCAACCTGGCTACGTGGCGTTCGCATAACGTGGGGTTCATATTTCAGTTTTACAACCTGCTTCCCGTTTTGACGGCGTTTGAGAACGTTGAACTTCCGTTGCTGCTGACCAACCTGTCGAAGAAAGAGCGGCGTGAACACGTGGAGGCAGCGTTGAAGCTGGTGGGGTTGGGCGACCGGATGAAACATTATCCCAAGCAGCTTTCCGGGGGGCAGGAACAGCGCGTGGCCATTGCCCGGGCCATTGTCACGGATCCCACGGTGCTGGTTGCTGATGAGCCGACCGGCGATCTTGATCGCGTATCTGCCGGAGAAATCATGGTATTGATGGACCGGCTGAACAAGGAGTTCAAGAAGACCATCGTCATGGTCACGCACGATCCGCGCGCGGCGGAGAAGGCCCACAAAGTGATGCATCTCGACAAGGGCGAGTTGAACTGAGGAGCATGCCATGTTCGTGATCAAACTTGTCCTGAAAAACGCCCTGCGGCATAAACTCCGGACGTTCCTGACGATTCTCGGGATTGCGATTGCCGTCATGTCGTTCGGCTTTCTCCGCACGATCGTCACTGCCTGGTCGGCCGGTGTCGAGTCATCGGCGGCAAACCGGATGATCGTTCGTCACTCGGTGTCGTTCATCTTCCCGCTTCCGTACGCCTACAAAGAGCAAATCGCGCGGATTCCCGGCGTCGACATGGTTTCCTATGCGAACTGGTTTGGGGGCGTGTACAAGGACCCGGCCGATTTCAAGAACTTTTTTCCGCGGATCGCAGTGGATCCCGAGACGTACTTTGACATGTATCCCGAATTCGTGATCCCGCCCGACCAGCTGGCCGCCTTCAAGGCGGAGCAGGGTTCGTGCATTGTCGGCGAAAAGATCGCGAAGGAGTTGGGGTTCAAGATTGGTGATCCGATGCCGATCGACGGCGACATCTATCCCGGCAGGTGGGATTTCGTCATCCGGGGAATCTACCGGGGCAAGGATGCCACAGCCGACGAGACCCAGATGCTGTTTCACTGGAACTATCTGAATGAGCGGGTCAAGGAACTTCAGCCGGGCCGCGAAGGTAACGTCGGCTGGTACGTGTTGAAGGTCCACAATCCGGCGGAGATGCCGCTCATCGCGAAGACGGTGGACCAGTTTTATCTGAACTCGCGCGCGGGAACCAAAACGGAGACCGAACGGGAATTTCAACAGAGTTTTGTGTCGATGTCCAGCGCGATCATCCGTTCGCTCGAAATCGTTTCCTACATCATCATCGGCATCATCCTCCTCGTGCTGGCCAACACCATTGTGATGGCGGCACGGGAGCGGACCACGGAGTATGCGGTCCTGAAAACCATCGGATTCTCCTCGAGACATATCATCGGGCTGATCGGCGGCGAGTCGCTCCTGATCGCCGGCATCGGCGGCGTCATCGGGCTCCTGCTCACGTTTCCTATTGCGGCGGGGTTTGCCGGCATGTTCCCGACGTTCTTCCCCGTGTTCAACGTCGAAACGATCACGATCATTCTGGCCGCGGTGGTGGCGACATTCGCCGGCGTCGTTGCGGCCCTTTTCCCAACGATCCGCGCGCTGCGTACGAGCATCGCCGAGGGCCTGCGGGCCATAGGATAATCGCATGAAGATCCCCTTTGCGTATATCTGGCGCAGCCTCTGGGCGCGCCGGCTGACCACGGCTCTGACGCTCGGCGGCATCGCCCTGGTGGCGTTCGTGTTCGCCGCCGTGCTGATGCTGTCGCGGGGCGTGGAAGAAACGCTGATCGAAACCGGATCGCTGGACAACGTTATTGCCCTCCGGAAATCCGCGAATTCCGAGCTGGTCAGTCAGATCGACCGTGACGGTGCAAACATTCTGAAAACGTTCCCCGAAATCGCGACGACCCCGGGCGGCAAACCGTTCGCTTCCACGGAAATCTATGTCATCATCAATCTCTCGAAAAAGGGGAGCAACGACATGGGGAACGTCTCCGTGCGCGGGATCTCCCCTGAAGCCCTGCAGCTGCGGCCGCAGGTGAAGCTGACCGCGGGCCGGTGGTTCAATTTCGGCCAGCAGGAAATAGTCCTGGGGAAGAGCATCGCCCAGCGGTTCCAGAAGTGCGAGATCGGCCAGGAACTCAGGTTCGGCGAAGCCACATGGAAAATCGTCGGGTATTTCGACGCCCAGGGATCGGCCTTCGATTCTGAGATCTGGGGGGACGTCGAGCAGATGGGAGCAGCGTTCGGGCGGCCGGTATTCTCCTCCGCCACATTCCGGCTTACGTCACAGCAGGAATTCGAGCCGTTGAAGCTGCGCCTTCAGAAGGACCCTCGGCTGGCGTCCATCGAACTGAAGCGCGAACGGGAGTACTACGAGGAGCAATCGAAACTGATGTCGGGATTCATCAAACTTCTGGGTCTCGTGGTTACGATCATTTTCAGCATCGGCGCCACTATCGGGGCGATGATCACGATGTATGCGGCGGTGGCGAACCGGACTGTGGAGATCGGGACGCTGCGGGCGCTCGGCTTCAAGCGACGGAGCGTACTGGCCGCGTTCCTGATCGAGTCGATCATTCTGTCGCTGGTCGGCGGAGCCATTGGCATCGCGTTGGCATCAGGGATGTCCTTCGTCCGGATTTCCACAACAAACTTCGGGACCTTCTCGGAGTTGGCCTTCGGGTTCACCCTTGCGCCGGGAGTGGTCATATCGACGCTGGTATTCGCGCTCGTCATGGGCGTGCTCGGTGGATTCCTGCCCGCGGTGCGGGCGTCGCGATTGAATATCCTGAGCGCGCTGCGATCGGCCTAACCTGCGTGGGGCTTAAGCCCCACGCAGGTTAGGCGTAAGCCCCTCGCAGGTTAGGCCGTTGCCCGCTGCAGCCAACGGATGAACGGCATGGACGTGGTAAACACCCGGGTCACGACGTCCAGGAACCGAGGCTTCTGACACTCCTTTTCATTGCATTCCACGCCGACAAAAAACTGCTTCAGCCGCAGAAACTCGATCATCGGGTGGTCCTTCGGATAGCCCAGAGGAGCTTTCTGCAGACGGTCGCCCGAGATTTCTCCCAACACCTTGATGAAGTGCTTATCGCCGACGATGTTCCGAATCTCTTCGGGGTTCCCGTCGATAGACGCCCGGATTGCTTTGAGTTGTTCTCCTGATGGGAGGTACAATCCCCCCCCGACGAATATTTCGTCGATACCCACCCCCACATACAGACCCGGCGACCCGGTCGGGTTGCGCGGTCCCCGCGGCTCGAAACTCGCGGCAACGTTCGTCTTGTACGGCGTCTTGTCGTTGGAGAAACGCGTATCCCGGTAGACCCGGAAAATCGATTTTCGCGGCTGGAAATCGAAATCCCCGGCCACATCCGCCATGCGTGGGCGCAGGGAGGCGATCAGGCATTCCATAGGGAATCGCACCAGCTCTTCGTATTCCAGTTTATGTTTGAGGAACCACTCCCGTTTGTTGTTCCGTTTGAGCCGTCGCAGGAACGCAAGTCCCTCGGGCGGAAAGCCTGCAAAGGGCGGATATGTCAGTTCTTCCAGTGGATGGCGGGTCATGGGGATCCTGTGGTGGTGAATGGCCGGTTGTTGATCGCGCAGCGCCGGGGAATCTCCCGCGGAGATCCGGGACTGCTATTCCAGTGTCTTTCTGAACCTGAACACGCTGAGAGAGAATATAGCAATTCCCAGTCCAAAGAGTGCAAGCGCCTGCGGCCACAGCTCCGCCAGGCCGGTGCCTTTCAGAAACACACCCCTGACAATCTCGAGGAAATACCTGAGCGGGATGAGATAGGTGAACGGCTGGATAACGGCGGGCATATTCGCAATGGGGAAGGTGAAACCCGAAAGAAACATGAACGGAAAAAAGAAAAAGAACTGGGCGATAAGCATCGCCTGCTGCTGGCTCCGGGCAATCGTGGAAATGAACAGCCCGAGTCCAAGCGTGGTCAGGATGAAAAGGCCGCTGAGGCCAAACAGCACCACGAGACTTCCCCTCATCGGCACGCCGAACCAGAACCGGGCGAGCGTAAGCACGACAACCACATCCACCAATCCGATCATCGTAAACGGGATCAATTTACCGATGATCATCTGGTAGGGTTTCATCGGCGTGACAAGGAGCTGTTCCATCGTGCCGATCTCCTTCTCCTTGACGATACCCAGCGATGTCAGCGTCATGGTGATGATCATCAACACCAGGGCGACGACACCCGGGACCATGAAGTTCGAGCTTTTCAGGTCGGGATTAAACCAGATGCGCGGTTCCGGCAGAACCCGGGCGACGCCCCCCGGCAACCGTGCGCTAAACTCCGCCATCACCTTCTGTGAATAGGAATTCACGATCTGCGTCGCGTAGTTCAGCAGAATACTGGACGTATTCGCATCGGTGCCGTCCAGTACCACCTGCACCCGGGAGGTGCGATGCGCGAGCAGATCATCGCCGAAACCGTTCGGGATCATCAGGGCGATGCGGGCCTGCGCAGTTTCGATGTACGTATCCGCCTGGGCGGGAATCTCCACGGAATAGCGGTGCACGAAATACCCGGAGGCCGTAAACTCCTTCAGAAATTGGCGGCTCTCGACGGTGCGGTCCTGGTCGCAGACCACCATATCGCTGTTGGTGATGTCCGTGGTCGCCGCGTAGCCAAGCAACAGGACCTGAAGGACCGGTGCAACGATGGAAACGCCCAGCATTTTGCGGTCATGCCGGATCTGATAAAACTCCTTCCGGATCATTTCCTTGATGATAGCCACCGCGCGCTTGAATGAAGCTTTCCTGTTCTTCATGCGTTCTTCCGTTGTTGGTTCCTGCATGGCGGGGGGGGTTAGTTCGCCCGTTTCTGGAATCGCTTCACGCTCACGCCCAACGTCACCGCTGCAAAAATGGTCAGGTACACAAACTGTGGCCAGACGGCCTCAAAGCCCACTCCTTTAAGCATCACCCCCCGGACAATCACCAGGAAGAATTTCACCGCCGCGATATTGGAGATCACCTGCAATACCACCGGCATGCTGCTCACGGGGAAGATGAAGCCGGAGAGCAGAAACGACGGCAGCAGCGACGAAAACACCGACACCATGAATGCCACCTGCTGCGAATCGGTCACCGTGGAAATCAACAGCCCCTGCCCCAGTGCTCCCAGAAGCACCATGAAGATGCCCGCGTACAGAACAAGAATGCTCCCTTTGATGTCGATCGCAAAGAGAAGGTAGCCGAGAATCAGGATGAGGGTCGCACCAAACAGGGCGATGGCCATATACGGGAGGGTCTTCCCCAGGATCACCTCCGCCGGTCGCAAGGGCGAGACCATAATCTGATCCATCGTGCCGCGCTCCTTCTCCCGCACAATCGTCATGGAGGTCGAAATGACACCCGTAAGCATAATGATGAAGCCGATGAGTCCGGGCACGAGATAGCGCGAGGAGATCAGGTCAGGGTTGTACCAGATTCGCGGCTCGAATGCAATGGGCAGGTAAAACGTCTTGCCGGCCCGGCGGAAGGCATCCAGAATCAGGGCAGACGAGAACTCCAGAGTCATGCTCGTGGCGTACCCGACAGCCTGTCCCGCGGTGTTCGCATCGGATCCGTCCACGAGGATTTGTACATGGGTCTCGTGTCCGGCGAGGATGTCATGCCCGAATGTGGGAGGGATAACCAGCGCCACTTTGGCGCGGCCGTTCAGAAACAGCTCTTCGACGTCGGCATAACTGTGAACGTCGAAGGCATAGTCAAAGTATTCGGAGTGTTGGAATTTCTGCAGATACTCCCTGCTTTCCGCTCCCGGGCTCTGGTTGAACACCACCAGCGGAATGTGCTTCACGTCGAAGTTCAATGCATAGCCGACCAGGACGATCAGGGCCGCGGGGAGAACGAGGAGCATCCCCAGGGATGTCGGATCGCGGCGGATCTGCCGGAATTCCTTAACGATAATCGGTCTGAGTGCTTTCAGCATACGTTTTCCTGGCGCTGCAACATCATTGTGCGTGGATGATCATCCGGTCGCCTTCGGCCGGGCCTGTGGCTACCGGGGGACCGGGCCGCCTGTTTCCGGCGTATCCCGTTCCAGGAGATACAGAAATACGTCTTCGAGCGAGGGGACGATCCTTTCGAGCCGGGCGATAGTCATGCCTTTTCCCTCAAGCGCCTGCCGGATGGCGTCCTTCCCGGCCTCTTCCTCTTTCACCATGACGTGCAGTTTCGTTCCGAACACCGATGTTTCGATCGCCCACGGTTGTGTCCGGACGAGTTCGAGTGCTTCCACGATGCCGCCGGTGGTCAGGGTCACCTCAAGCAGCGGGGTTGTCATGTAGGTGGTCTTCAACTCCAGGGGGCTGCCGCTGGCGATCAGCCTGCCGGCATTGATCAGGATAATGTCATTGCAGTACTCGGCTTCATCAAGGAAGTGTGTGGTCACCAGGACCGTCACCCCTTCGCCGGAGAGCCGGTTGATCAGCTCCCAGAAATTCCTGCGGGAGATCGGGTCCACGCCCCCCGTGGGTTCATCCAGGAAAATGATCGGCGGTTCGTGCAGAATCGCGCAGCCGAGCGCCAACCGCTGTTTCCAGCCGCCGGAAAGTGTCTTGGTCATGCTTCCTTCGCGTCCCTGCAGGTCCGCCATTTCGAGCACCCAGGCCATCCGCTGTTGGAGCCGTTCCTGGGAGAGACCGTAGATGCCGCCGAAGAACCGAATGTTCTGTTCCACGGTGAGATCATCATAGAGGGAAAACTTCTGGGACATGTAGCCGATGTTCTGTTTCACCATATCCGTTTGAGTGGTAATGTCGTACCCGCCGACGCTCGCGGTTCCGGATGTCGCCTGCAGGAGGCCGCAGAGCATCCGGATGGTTGTCGATTTCCCTGCGCCGTTGGCTCCGAGAAAGCCGAAGATCTCCCCGCGTTTCACAGTGAAGCTCAGGCGGTCGACGGCGGTGAACTTGCCGAACCGTTTTGTGAGGTCGTGCACTTCGATCGTCAGATCGCTCATCGTGCGAGGTTCCCCAGGGCGCGGGCGAGCCGGGTGCGGCTGATTTCTGTTTCGACCCGTGCCCCGCTCTGCGTGATCGTGGCCTGCAGCAGCGCCACTTCCGCATCACGGAGTTCCGACACCGTCACCAACCCGCGTTGAAACCGGTCGGTGGTGACACGGAGGTTTTCCCGTGCTTGTTGCAGGCCGATGCCGGCGACATCGCAGCGTTCACGGGACCGTTGCATTTGCAGCGCCGCGCGGTGCACGTCCAGGGCAACCCCATCGCGCATTTGGGCGTACATCAATTCGTTCTGTCGCAGGGTCGCCTCGGCTTGATCGGTCTGCCGTGCGGTCTGTCCCCAGTTCCAGACATCCAGCGAGAGCATCACGCCCACGTCCCAGGTGCTTTTAAATTCATCACGTGCAGGCATATAGCGGCTGTTGGGGCGTGCGTAGTAGTAGTTGGCGGCGAAGGACAATTGCGGCCACCAGCCGGCCTGGGCTGCGCGTACGCCTGCACGGGAAGCCTCGACGCGCGACGCGACGGCCTGAAGGTCGGACCGCGAGGCGAACGCATTGCGCGTCAGCGCATCTACCGGCGTGGTGACGGAGTCGTCCGCTGCACCGGGCTGCGAGGAGGGCACGAGCGGCGCCTCCACATCGCGGCCGAGAAGCGTGTTGAGGTTCATCACAGCCAGCGCCACATCGTTTCTCGCGTCAATCAACGCGAGACGGGCGGTGGAGAGCTGGACGTCCATCTTCAATGCATCGTTGCGCGTCGCCATGCCGGCATTCAGAAGGTTTCCGATGTCACGCACGTAGCCCTCGATCCGGTGCACATTGTCGTTCACAAAGCGCTCGGTTTCCCGGGTCTGATACAGCGTCCAGTAGGCGGCGGTAATATTCAGCACAAGATCCGCCCGGTCGTTCGCGTGATCGGATCTGGTCGCCTCCGCCAGACGGTCCGCGGCTTCCGCGTTGCTGGCAAGCCGGAAACCGGTGAAGAGCGGCTGCTGCAGGCCGAGCCGGAGATTGGTATTGTCCAGAATCGTCGGCGAGATCACGATCGGTTGCGGAAAAATGGGAAGCGAAACCTGGAAAGGATCGACATCGGAAAGACGTTTGTAGCTTCCTTCGAGTTTGACGGACGGGAGCAGTCCCGCGCGGACCTCCGCGGCACGGGCTTCGGCGCCGTCAACGCGGGCCGCCGAAGCCTGCAGCGTCCGGCTGCTGGACAGGCCCTGAGCCACCGCCTCGTCGAGCGTCAGTGTATCGCGGGTTTGCGCCAGTGCGCTTGCGGCGGCGGCAACCAGGAAAAGCACGACACGTTTCATGCACCACCTTCGGTATGGGTCAACATGGAGATGAAGACATTTTCGAGAGACGGACTGATGACGCGCAGCGCGGCGATGGCAATGCCGGCGGCCTGCAAGGTCTTCCGGAGTTCCGGCGAGTCCCGCTGCGCATCGTCCACAATGACATTGAGCCGGTCGCCGAATGCCTGCACTTCGGCTGCCGGCCACCGTTCTTTCAGCAGCCGGAAACCCTCACGCACCCGGTCGCACACGATTTCAACCACCTCCCCGTGCATGGCGTCTTTCAGGGCTGCCGGGGTATCGACACGCATCAGCCGGCCTTTGTTGATCATGGCAACGCGCGAGCACCGTTCCGCCTCGTCGAGGTAGGGCGTGCTCATCACGATGGTGATCCCCTGCTGGAGGAGGCTCTGCAGGATTTTCCAGAAATCGCGCCGCGAGACGGGGTCAACGCCCGTGGTCGGTTCATCGAGGAATATGATCTTCGGCGTGTGCACGAGCGTGCAGGCGAGCGCGAGTTTCTGTTTCATGCCGCCGGAAAGGCGTTCAGCCAGGCGGTCGCGGAACGGTGTCAACCGGGTGAAGGCCAGGAGTTCGTCGCGACGGGCGCGGTAGTCGAACACCTTGTTGATTTCCGCGAAGAACTCGATGTTCTCGTCCACCGACATATCGCCGTACAGGGAGAACCGCTGGGAGAGATAGCCGATATGCCGCTTAATGGCGTCGGCTTCTCTGACCAGGTCGTACCCCATGATCGTTGCCGTGCCGGAGGACGGAAGGAGGATACCGCACAGCATGCGGATGATCGTGGTTTTGCCCGCACCGTCGGGACCGACGAGACCGAACATTTCCCCCTGGTACACGGTCAGGTCGATGTTGTCCACCGCTTTCAGGTCACCGAACCGATGTGAGAGCGTATGCGCATCGATGATCGGGGTCATCACTTTGTCGAGGCGGATGTGGCAATGCGGGCGTCGGCGGGCAGGCCCGGCTTGAGCGCCCCGTCAGGGTTTGCGACCTCCATCTTCACGGCAAAGACCAGCTTGGTCCGCTCTTCCTTCGTCTGCACGTTTTTCGGCGTAAACTCCGCAACGGGGGAGATGTACACCACGGTCCCGGAAAACGTGCGCCCTTTGTCGAAGGAATCGATGGACACGTCGGCTTTTTCGCCCAGGGCGATCCTGCCCAGTTCGGCTTCGTTGACATAGATCGTGAGCTTCACCTTGTCCAGGTAGGTCAGCCGCACCACGTTGGTGCCGATGCCGACAAGCTCGCCGGGTTCGACGGCGCGCAAGGTGATCGTGCCGCGGGTCGGCGCGGTGATCACGCAATCGCGCACGCGCTTTTTCAACAGATCCAGCTGGGCGGCCGCCCCGTCGCGCCGGACGCGGGCACCGGTGATCTCTTCAGGCCGGAGGCCGGCCTTCAGCTTCACGTAGGTCTGTTCCGCCGCGACGTACCGCGCGTACGCGTCATCGTATTGTTTCCGTGTCACGGATTGTTCGTCGATCAGTCCCTTCATGCGCTCGTAGTCGGTCTGCGCGGTGCGATAGGCGGCCTCGGCCTGGACGATATCTTCGTGCCGTGACCCTTCGACGGCCATGCGGTAGGCGGATTCGAAGGAGGCGAGATTGGCGTCGGCCTGCCGGAGCTGGAGCTGGTACTCTTCATCGTCGATAAGCACGAGAGTATCGCCGGCGGCGACCCGTGCCCCTTCATCGACGCGCACTTCGCGCACGCGTCCGGCGACCTGGCTGCCGATGTTAATATCCGTTCCTTCGATTGTGCCGGAGGCCTCTATGCTGCCGTTGTTGCCGTTGCCGCATCCCGCGAGTGCTGCGACCGCCGCGGCGAAGACGCTGGGAAGAATGAAGCGATGCATGGATCTCCTTCTGTCATGAAGTGTGTTGAAGTCTGCTAAGCGTTTGTGCGGCATCCGGTGTCAGGATGCCGGTCAGGTAGATGGCGATGATGCTTTCGAGGGCCTCGTCGCAGCTGAACGGTTGATTGACCAGCACGGCGGGGTTGATGATGTTCTCGACCGTGGCAAAGAGGGAAAGCATGAAGACCTGCTGGTTGATTTCCGGGCGGACATAGCCCGTGCGTTTTCCTTCTTCAATGAGCGTAGACCAGATAGCCAGAATATGTTCCCGCCGGAAGACCTGGATGCGATTCCAAACGTCCGGGCAATGGAGTTGCAGGTCGCGCAGCATGTGTTTGCTGATGGTTCGAAACACTGTCCCGAGGACGCGGACCAGGGCATCGATCTTTGCGGGAAAGGGATCTGGCATGGCGGCGATCTCCTGGACGCGCCGTCCGGTGTTGCCGAGCACGCGCGAGATGATCTCGCTCACGAGATCTTCTTTCCGTTCGAAGTGTTTATAAAACGTTTTCTTGCTCATGCCGAGTTCAGAGGTGATGTCATCGACGGAGACGCGGGCAAACCCCACTTCAAAAAACCGGTCCCGTGCATAGTCGAGGATTCTGGCCTTTGTGTTTTCTTTTTCTTCCGCCTGCTGTACCATGGAAACTCTTTTCGTTTTATTGGTTTCCTCGACTGCAAAAGAAAACAGCCGTAGCTGTCGGAAACTCATTTCGTTTCTCTAGTTTCCAATATACTTAACCGAATAAAGAAAGTCAAGAAGAAAAAACCCCCCCGGCAGTGGTGCCACCGGGGGGGTGTGCTATATGATTCCGGAGAACCCGACGTAGAGATATTTCGGGAATCGACTCCGACGGCCATATGCACCTGCGCTGCTGCGGCAGGCGAAGTCGGCCGTGACGCTGTT
>PMCM01000086.1:0-3314 GCA_003154155.1 Ignavibacteriota bacterium
CGTCGTCCGGTCTGGAGCACGCCGGATTGTTCGGCACGGCTGTCGCCACGATGGGTATGCTCGCCACCGCCGCCTATGTACTTGCGATGGACACGTTCGGACCGATCACCGACAATGCCGGCGGCATCGTCGAAATGAGCCAGCAACCGAAAGAAGTGCGTGATCGCACGGACCGCCTCGACGCCGTCGGGAACACGACAAAAGCCCTGACAAAGGGGTATGCCGTCGGTTCCGCCGCCCTCGCCGCCTTTTTGCTGTTCAGCGCCTACATGGATGAGGTCAAGTCATACATGCCCTCGTTTGCCGGCGTGATCAACCTGAACAAGCCTGAAGTATTCGTCGGCGCAATGCTCGGCGCGGTCTTGGTGTTCCTCTTCTCTTCCCTCGCCATCAAAGCCGTAGGGAAAGCCGCCCAGGCGATCATCAACAATGTCCGGGAGCAGTTCAAGAATGATCCGGGAATCATGCTGGGAACTTCAAAACCGGACTACGGACAATGTGTGGACATTGCCACGAAATCGGCACTGCGTGAAATGGTGGCTCCGGGCCTGTTGACAGTCGGATTGCCGATTGCCGTCGGCCTGGTCTTCCGCTGGATCTACGAACTCTCCGGCCGGCCGGCGTACGGTGCCAGCGGCGCGGAGGTGGTGGGCGGCATGCTGATGGTTGGCACAATCACCGGCATCCTGATGGCGCTGTTCCTGAACAACAGCGGCGGCGCGTGGGACAATGCCAAGAAATACATCGAAACCGGCGCATTCGGCGGCAAGCGCTCAGAGACCCACAAGGCTGCAGTGGTCGGCGACACGGTGGGAGATCCGTTCAAGGATACAGCAGGTCCGTCGCTGCACGTGCTGGTGAAGTTGTTGAGCACCATTACTCTCGTGCTCGCACCGCTGTTCATTTAGCGAAGCCATTCACGGCTTCGTTGACGGGAAGACAAAAAGAAACCCGGCATGTCCCGCCGGGTTTCTTTTTTGTCCCTTCATGTGCCATCCGGCTTCCGCCACAATCACCACACCTCCCCTTTCGGGTCCCGCGTCATGAGGTCATAGCAGGCCTTCAACGGGTCCTTCCCCTCGAACAGTATCCGGTGGACTTGGTCGATAATGGGGACTTCGACGCCGACGCGCACGGCAAGATCATAGGCCGACTGCGTCGTGGCAACTCCCTCGGCGACCATGACCATCTCGGCCAGGATATCCGGCAACTTGCGTCCTTTGCCGATCTCCACCCCGATGTGCCGATTACGGCTATGGCGGCTCATACAGGTAACCATCAAGTCCCCGATGCCGGACAATCCGGCAAACGTATGATTCCGCGCACCCAGGGCGACCCCGATGCGGCCAATCTCGGCGATACCGCGGGTCATCAGGGCGGCCTTCGTGTTGTCCCCGAGGTCGGCACCGTCGACGATGCCGGCGGCAATGGCGATGACGTTCTTGAGCGCACCACCGAGTTCCACTCCGCGGAGGTCATCGCTTGCGTAGACACGGAAATACGGCATCATGAAGACGGGTTGCACCGCGCGGGCTGTTGCCATGGATGTGGATGCCACGACGACGGTGGTGGGAATGCGACGGCTGACTTCTTCCGCATGGCTGGGGCCGGACAGCGTGGCAATCCGGTCCGGCGTCAGCCCCGGAAGAGTGTCATGCAGCATTTCCGACATGGTCATCAATGTGCCGTTCTCGATGCCCTTGGCCACGTTGACCAGAATGACGTTGTCAAACGACATGTCGCGGAACCGCTGAAGTGCGCTTCGGATGAATTGGGAAGGAATAGCCACGACGATCAGATCCCGCTGTTCCATCGCCGCCCCGAGGTCGCTCGTGATCCCGACGGATTCCGGGATCGTGATGCCGGGCAGGAAGTCAGGATTCTGGCGTGTCCTGAGAATGGTCTCCGCATCCTTCTCCAGGAAGGACCAGAGCGTCACCGCATGAAATTTTTCGGCCAGCAGGATGGCCAGGGTGGTCCCCCAGCTCCCCGCGCCCAGGACGGAAATGCGCATACGCAGGACGAATGAGTGGTCAGCCGGCGCGCGAAGGAAGATCCGCTTTCTTGCGGAAAAACCGGATTGTCTGGATCCTATTTTCCGTGCCCCGCAGGAGCCGCCGGATGTTCGCGCGATGAGTATAGATGATCAGCAATGAGATGCCGATGCTGAAGAATATCAGCGTTCCGTACCCTTCGACATCCACCATGAACACATTCTCACGGAAAAACATCGTTAGCGGGAACGTTACTGCGGCACTCAGTGAACCGAGCGACACATAGTGGGTGAGGAGAAAAACAACAGCGAAGACGCCGAACGAAACCGCCACTTCCACCGGGGCAATGCCGATCAGAACACCACCTGCGGTGGCGATCCCTTTTCCCCCTTTGAATCCGGCAAACACCGTCCAGATGTGCCCGAGGATCGCGGAACAGCCTGCAATAATCCTCACGACAGTCAGATCGTCAAAAGGCGTGGCATTGGAGAATGGGAGCGCGCCATACATGAGCCTGGCTACGATCATCGTCGCGATGAGCCCCTTGGCCATATCCATGGCGATGACGAAAACACCCGCCTTCCATCCCAGAACCCTGATCACATTGGTCCCGCCGGCATTGCCACTGCCATAGTGGCGGATGTCGATTCCCCGTGCCTTACGGGCGACGATAATGCTGGTTGGAAATGAGCCGATGAGATAGCTCAAAACAGCGATAATACTAATAGGAAGCATTGGGTCCCGGACCTGTGAGTAGACTGTTGAGAAATATACCAAAACATGGGCCAATGTGCAATACAACCTGTNNACTTCGCCCAGAGCCCCGCCACCGCAAGGTCATCCCGTGTGGTGATTTTGATATTGCGGGAACTCCCTTCGACGATCCGGACGGGGGTACCCAGGCGTTCAACCAGAGATGCGTCGTCAGTGCCAAGATAGCCTGCCCTGTGCGCCGCGCGATGCGCCCTTTCAATGAGTTCCCTCCGGAACCCTTGGGGGGTCTGGACGGCCCAAAGGAGACGCCGTGGCAGCGTCGAGGTGAAAAAGCCCCTTTTTCCTTCGCACTTGACCGTATCCCTGACCCGTATGCCGGCCACCGCGGCCCCCCATCGTTGCGCAGCATCGATCACCGCCAGAATGACCGTGCGCGACACGAGAGGGCGGACCGCATCATGAATGAGAATCAGCGTTGGTGCTCCGGCGACTCCGGCGAGTGCACGACGCACGGAGTCCTGTCTCTCCCTGCCCCCCGTTACGACGGCCGTCACCTTCCGGCAGCCGGCATCCCGGAGAATTCTCTCCGTTCGTTTGCGGTATTTC
>PMCM01000086.1:3340-4883 GCA_003154155.1 Ignavibacteriota bacterium
GTCAGGCATTTTTTCTGGGGAAATACTCGATCATGAAATGAAATTCGGGGAACATGTCGGGCAGCCGCATCATGCTGAACACCATCACACCGATGGCCAGTCTGTCGATCCATGATGATCGGGGCCACCCGATATGGATCGTGATCTGCTTGTACGGGAGCTCGTACTTCAGGACAAAAAGCAATTCCGTGATGCTGTCATAGAGCGACTGTCCGGCCTGCGCGAACCGGTAGTGGTTCGGCGACACGCGGGAGGGAATCCCTGCGCGGGGCGAATAGAAGGTGACAAAGGCCACCTGGGGATCTTGCTGGAGGCCTTCTTCCTGCGGGCGCTTGAAGAAGATATCGATGGTGTCTCCCGGCGCCTCCGCCAACGCAAACACCATCTGCATCGGCGTATCGGTTTGGGCCACGTGAATGATCTCGGGGGCCCGCTGGCGCGCCACTCGAAAACCCACGACCAGAAAGAAGACGGTTACGCCGAGCCAGAGAGCCAGGCCATACGGTTTTGACATTGCCAGGTAGATCAGACAGCAGAACATCATGATGAAGACAACCAGCGTCCCGGCGCGCGATGTATGGTACTCGCGGATTTCTTTTGTACCCGTGGAATAGCGGTAGATCAGCAAGCTCCCCATGTTGATCGTAAAGCTGGCCACGAGCCCGAGAGCGTACATTTCCGCCAGGATCTTCTGGCTGCCCCCGGTCAGGATAATGATGATCGAGTAGAACGTGGCGCTCAGGATATGCACGCGATAGAGCGACTGGCGGGGATTGGTCTTGATGACCCAACTGAAATTATAGCGGTGAGCGACCCGTTCGATCAGTTCGCTGGACGCCACGAACGCCGTATTGACGGCCATGATCAGGGCAATGCTGGCAGTGACTGCAACGGCAATCCCGAACGGGATACCGTTGAGTTTCGCCGCGAACTGCGTGAGGAGATCGGTCTCGTGCAAGGCCGGGTCGATGCCGGAGCTGAGCACCAGGGCGGTCACCAGCGGCGTGAAGATGCCGATCGTCAGTGCCAGGAACCAGTAGGCTTTCGCAATGTCCTTCCATGTCCGGACGAGGCCGGCGGTCTGAACTACCGATTCAATCCCTGAGTAGGCGAGGATACAGCTGGAAATGCCGATGATCAGGAACCAGAACCCGCCAAAGATCCCGTGTCTTCCCATTTGGGACGCGGAGGAGGTGAAGACGGAACCCACATAGGACCAGGAGGTCCCGGATGATTCGTACAGTGCGGAGCCGAGGAATGTCAGGAGGACGAGCGTGACGCCGAAGAAGATCACGAAGGTGAACCGTGCATTTTCCTTGATACCGATGATATTCAATCCCGCGATGCCCCAGACGATGCCGAACTGGATCACGAATTTCGTAGTCTCGCTGAGCGGAAAGAAGGTCAGTCCGTTTTCCACTGCGCTGACCGTGGAGATGCACGCCGTGAGCACATAGTCGACCATGATGGAGGACACGGCGATAAACGAGAAGGTAGGGCCGAGGACGAGGTAGGAAAACGAATAGACGCCGCCGCCGCGGAT
>PMCM01000004.1 GCA_003154155.1 Ignavibacteriota bacterium
GACGTTCTCGTCCACAAATCGCTTGAATTCATTTGCCCGGTAGAGGTTCCAGTAGGCCGCCCGGACATTGTAGATCACGTCCGCGCGGTCTTTGCGGAAATCCTGCTGCGAGGCCTCTGCGATATCGTCCGCGGCATCAATTGCACCGGAGATCTTTCCACCGGTGAAGACCGGCTGCTGGAGGGTTGCCCGCAGCGAGTAATTGTTCAGAATGGTGGGTGACAGTGTCATGGCCACATCCGCCGGCGGAAATCCGGGGCCGAAAGAATTGGCAGGGAGGGTGATGGCCTCAGGCGGCACATCGCTCAACCGTGTGTAGACGCCGTTGAACTTCAGGCTCGGCAGGCTGAGGGTTCGCGTCTCGCTCGCCTTTGCACCGGCGGCATTGAGTTTGAACTGCGACGTGTGCAGCGATTTACTGCTTTCCAGACCGATCTGCACGGCCTGATCGACGGTCAGCGAAAGTTTCTGCTGTGCCAGAGACGCACTGCACATGAGTGCACCAATCGCCCAGCATGTCAGGAATCTGCGTATCATCTCTTCCTCATTTGAATTGAATGTGTTTCTCTTCATCGCGGAGCAATTCTGCGTACTCAAGCCGCGCTTCCGGTGTCAGGATGGCCTCGATGAGCAAACGAAATGACGTCTCGAGTGTCTTGTTCAGATCGATATTCCGCCGGTATTTCCAGACCTCCGCCTCGCTATCAATCCGTGACATCAGCGATGCGGCATTGGACCAGATGACGATGGCCATCTCCACGGGATCGAAATCGTTCCTGATCCTTTTTTCGCTCACTCCCCGGGCAAAGAAGCTTATGATCATCTCCCAGTTCTTGTTCGATTCGACCCGAAAAGCATCCTTCATGGCATCGGAGACTTGCTTGTGGAACTGAGGGGTCTGGAAGAAACTGAACATGCGGAAGTAATTCCTGTGCGTGTTGAACAGGGTGGTATATGCCTTTTTGACCCCGTTCAGTTTTTCGACGATTGTGGTCCCACCATCAATGGCTTCCTTGAACAGCTCATGGGCGATTCCCAATCCGCGTATCGCGACAGCAAGATAGAGATCCTCCTTACTGACGAAATGCAGGTAGAGGGTCGCTTTGCTGAGCTCAGCGGCTTCGGCAATTTCATCCATTGTTGCCGAATTCAGCCCTTTTTCGAAGAAAACGCGTTGAGCAGCGTCAAGAATTTCTTCTTTTCTGCGCTCTTTTTCGCGTTCTTTCCTTTCGTGAATCCCCATTTTACACACCATTCTATTTACTGACTGACAGTAATACTTTAGACGTAATTGTACGTATAATATTGCAGAATTTCAGTTAAAAGTAGATTAATTCTTTGGGTCACACAGATTTTGGCGTTTTGGCGCTCAGAATAGGCTTGTTTCGAGGGAGGAGCAAGATACTAGCTCTTGGGTGCGGGCTGATGAAGCCCGCACCCCCAGCGCTTCTAGTACTGTTGCACAGGTTTAGTCACGATGAGGCCGTCGTGCATCATTTCCTTCAGGAGCGGAAGCACCGATTGTACTTTGGCTTCCTCATCAATGAAGAGGATCATCAGCGGACCTTCATCGACGGTTCCGAGCGCTTTCGGGTGGTGCAGGTGGTGCTTGTGTCCGTACCCCATCAGTGCAGAAAAACCTGATGCGCCTCTGATGCCATGATGCATCAGCGTCCGCATGATCTGTTCGTGCATGGGCTTGCCGTTATACCGGTCTTCTTCATCGAGGAACAGCGTGACTTCAAGCATTGCGCTCTCCGATCTTGTTCGTGGATTGACCCAGCACGGTATACAATGCCGGCAGGGTTACGAGGGTCAGCAGTAATGCTGATGTAAGTCCGCCGACGATCACGGTTGCCAGCGGCCGTTGGACGTCGGACCCGATTCCGGTGGCCCGCGCAGCGGGGAGGAGGCCCAGAAGGGCCAGCAGCATGGTCATCAGGTTCGGCCGGAGCTGGATTACAGCGGCGCGACGGACGGCGTCCTTCAGAGGGAGACCTTCATCGTCGATCAATCTGTTGACCCGGGAGACATACAGTACACCCGCAATGATGGAGACGCCGAAGAGCGATATGAATCCCACTCCGGCGGAAACGTTGAAGCTGTACCCCCGAATCATGAGTGCTGCAATTCCCCCGACGAGGGCAAGGGGGATGCTCGCCATGGCGATGCCGACGTGGCGGATATTCCGGTAGAGCGCGAACAGGACCAGGAAGATGATCGCCACGGTAACGGGGATGACGATAGCCAGACGGGCGGCGGCGCGGGAGAGATTCTCGAACTGGCCTCCCCAGGAAAGCGCATAGCCGTCCGGGATGGTGACTGCGCCGGCGACCTTCCGTTGTGCCTCCGCGACGAAGCTGCCCTGGTCTCGTCCCCGGATGTTGGTCCGGACGGAAATCTGGCGGTCTCCGTTCTCCCGCTGGATGATTGTCGGTCCGTCCAATAGCCGAATGGTCGCGAGTTGTGACATCGGCACCCGGGCACCGGTTGGCGCAACGACGGTCATGTTCTTCACCGCGTCGATCGAGTTCCTGTAATCCGATTCGTAGCGGACGACGATATCAAAGCGTCGTTCCCCGTCGTAGAATTTGCTTACGCTCCGGCCGCCGATGGCGGCTTCGATCATTTTCTGTATGTCNNCGGCTTCGATCATTTTTTGGATATCGCTGACATTGATGCCGAACCGGGCTGTGGCTTCCCTGTCGATGTCCATGGCCAGCTGGGCCTGATTTCCCTCTTGTTCGATCCCGCATTCTGTCGCCCCTGGAATCGTCCTGACGACCGCAAGGATGGAATCCGCGGTCTTCCGCATGACGGCCAGGTCTTCGCCGTTGATGAGAATCGCGAGATCCGC
>PMCM01000171.1 GCA_003154155.1 Ignavibacteriota bacterium
ACCAACAACTTCCCGGAGTTCACCGGGCAGGTGTGTCCGGCGCCGTGCGAATCCTCCTGCGTTTTGGGGATCAACGAACCCGCTGTGGCCATCAAGGCGGTCGAGCAGAGGATCATCGAATACGCATTTGAACAGGGATGGATCATGCCCGAGTGGCCCGCGCAGCGGTCCGGCAAGAGAATTGCCGTCATCGGCTCCGGACCGTCGGGGCTTGCCGCCGCACAGCAGCTCAATCGTGCGGGGCACCACGTCACGGTGTATGAAAAAAGCGATCGCATCGGCGGGCTCCTCCGGTACGGTATTCCGGATTTCAAACTGGAAAAGCGTCTGCTGGACCGCCGGATCAACCTGATGCGTTCCGAAGGCATTGTCTTCACCACGCATGCACATGTCGGCGTGGCAATCCCAGCGCAGTCAATGCGGCAATCGTATCATGCCATGCTGCTGTGTGGCGGATCGGAAGCGCCGAGGGATCTTACGATCCCGGGACGCCAATTGAGCGGGATCCACTATGCGGTGGATTTTCTGACCCAGCAGAACCGGCGGATTGCCGGATTGCCCGTCGATCCGGAGAAGGAGATCCTTGCAACCGGGAAGCGCGTGATTATCCTCGGGGGCGGTGACACAGGTGCCGACTGCCTGGGGACCTCCCACCGGCAGAAGGCGAAGTCTGTTCATCAATTTGAGATCATGCCGCAGCCGCCGCTGGAACGCGCTGCCAGCACCCCCTGGCCGATGTGGCCGTTGCAGCTCCGGAACGAATCTTCGCATGAAGAAGGGGGTGCACGCGAATGGGCTGTCGCAACGACCCGGTTCGAAGGAAATGCCGACGGCCGTGTGGAACGCCTCCACGCCGTGCATGTGTCGCCGCCGCCCGAATTCCGGCCGATCGAAGGATCGGCATTCAGCCTTGAAGCGGACCTGGTGCTCCTGGCGATGGGCTTCACGGGCCCGCAGAAGACGGGGTTGCTGGACGAGCTGGGCGTGGCGCTCGACGCGCGGGGCAACGTGTCGACGGATGAACGCTATATGTCGTCCGTCCCCGGGATCTTTGCCGCCGGCGACATGCGTCGCGGACAGTCGCTGGTAGTCTGGGCTATTGCCGAGGGACGAAAGGCCGCGGCGGCGATCGATGAGTATCTGACAAACGGCGGTGATCAGGCCCACTAGGGGGAGAAGCCACCGATGGGATCACGAGACGATGGAGTCCGCATGCAGCACATCACGCTCTACGACACAACTCTTCGCGACGGCACGCAGGGCGAAGACGTCAGCCTTTCTGTGGACGACAAATTGCGTGTTGCGCGGGCGCTTGATGATTTCGGTGTGGATATCATCGAGGGGGGGTGGCCGGGCTCGAACCCCCGTGACGGGGAGTTTTTTGTCCGTGCACGGGAGCTCAACCTCCGCCACGCCCGCCTTGCCGCCTTCGGCAGCACGCGACGCGCCAAGAACCGCCCGCAGGAGGACCCCAACCTCATTGCGCTCCTCGCCGCGGAAACGCCGGTCGTGACCATTTTTGGGAAGAGCTGGCTGCTGCATGTGCATGACGCGCTGCATATCAGTGAGCAGGAAAACCTCGATCTCATTGCCGATTCCGTCCAGTTCCTTGTCAGTCACGGTCACGAGGTCATCTACGATGCGGAACATTTCTTCGACGGCTACGCCGACGATCCGGTCTACGCCATGAAGACCCTGCAGGCCGCAGTGCAGGGCGGCGCGGGAATTGTCGTTCTGTGCGACACCAACGGTGGGTCGCTCCCCGACCGCATTGTCCGTGGCGTACGCAACGTCCGGGAAACGCTCAACCTGCCCGTCGGCATTCACACACACAACGACGGGGAACTTGCCGTTGCCAACACCCTTGCCGCCGTCTCCGCAGGAGCCGTGCATGTCCAGGGAACGATGAACGGGTACGGCGAACGGTGTGGAAACGCCAATCTCTGTTCCATTGTCCCGAACCTGCAGCTGAAGCTCGGCTTCCATTGTGTGGACCCCGAACGCCTCGCGGGGCTCACGGACCTTTCCAAATATGTCGCCGAGCTGGCAAATCTGTCGCAGGGCAAGCACCTGCCGTTCGTCGGCCAGAGCGCGTTTGCCCACAAGGGGGGCGTGCACGTCAGCGCGGTGATGAAAAACACTGCCACATACGAACACATTGATCCATCAGTTATCGGCAACCGGCGCCGCGTGCTGGTGTCGGATCTGTCCGGCAGGAGCAACGTCGCCTACAAGGCTCAGGAACTGGGAATCGACCTGGAGGAAAAGTCCGATGCAGCCCAGCGCATCGTGGACGAGATCAAGATGCGTGAACACGACGGCTATCATTACGAAGACGCCGACGGTTCCCTCGAACTCCTGATCAAACAACAGATGGACACCCGGCGCGAATTCTTCGAGCTGGGCGGATTCCGGGTGCTCATTCACAAGGAGTCCACCGATACCGCGCCTGTCTCCGAGGCCCTCGTTAAAGTGCGGGTGGGATCGGAAGTCGAACACACCGCTGCGGAAGGGAACGGACCCGTCAACGCGCTTGACAACGCACTGCGCAAAGCACTCGACAAATTCTATCCGTCGTTGCGCAGGATGGAACTTGACGACTACAAGGTGCGTGTGCTGGACGGTTTTGACGGCACCGGCGCCAAGGTGCGCGTGCTGATTACGTCGAAAGATGCCTTCTCTTCCTGGAATACGGTCGGCGTGTCGAACAATATCATCGAGGCGAGCTGGAAGGCACTTGTCGACAGTATTTATTACTTTCTGATGAAACAAAGCGTTCCGGAAGAAGCGGCGGCACGGCCGGCGGTCGACGAGGTATGCGTACAGTCACTCCGGCAAGAGATTCCCCCACGAAGCAAGGAGGTCCCGTGAAATCAGCAGCGTCGGCGCATCGAACGCACACCACGCAGCATCGGATCAACAAAACCATCGCAGTCTTGGGCACGGGGAACATGGGTACATCGCTCATGCTCGGCATCATCAAGGCGGGTCTCACACCTGCGCAGAAGATCATGGCATGCGATGTCAACCAGGAGAAGTTGAACACCCTTGTGGCACAGTGGCATGTGCATGCCACCTCGAGCGTGCGGGACGCCGTGGCGGCCGCCGAAATCATCCTCCTGTGCGTGAAACCGATGACGGTGCCGGCAGTGCTCAGAGAGATCAAGCCGGTCATCCGGGATGAGCACCTGATGATTTCGATTGCAGCGGGCGTGCGTCTTTCCTTCCTGCAGGAGAAGATCGGACGGAATATCGGGATCATCAGGACGATGCCCAACATCGCATCGACGGTCGACGAAGGAGCCACGGCGCTTTCGTACGGCGCCCACGTCACCGACGCACAGCAGCGCATCGCGGAGGCCATCTTCACCGCTGTCGGCGAGGTGGTGACGGTGCCGGAGGAACAGCTTGATGCCGTAACCGGGTTGAGCGGCAGCGGTCCTGCGTACATCTACATGGTGATTGAAGCGTTGATCGACGGCGGCGTGAAGATGGGGCTGGCCCGTGATATTGCGACACGCCTGGCTATTCAGACCGTCCTGGGTTCGGCGAAGCTCGTGAAGATGTCGGGGCTCCATCCGGCCATTCTCCGCGACCAGGTCACGACGCCGGGCGGAACCGCGATCAATGCGATTCATGAACTGGAGTCGCACGGATTGCGATCGATGTTGATCAATGCGGTCGCCACTGCCACGCTGCGTTCCGGCGAACTCAGCAAGATGCTGAGCCAGGGATAGCGCCATGGCAAAACGGAAACTCATGAAATTCGGCGGTTCGTCCGTCGCGAATAGCGAGCGTATCCGGAGCGTCGCCGCGATTGTGCTTCATGCCGCACAGCATGGACCTGTGGTAGTGGTCGTTTCTGCATACCAGGGGGTGACGAATCAACTCCTGGAATGTGCCCGGTTGGCAGAACGCGGAGGGACGGAATACCGTCCCCTCTACGAAGAACTGGTACGGCGGCATCATGAGGTTCTGGGCGAGCTGCATCACGGCCTTCCGCCCAAACGGGTGGCCCGCGCACTGTCCGGGCTTCTGGAAGAACTCCACAACGTGTTGCAGGGGATTGCCCTCCTCCGGCATTGTTCGCCGCAGGCGCTGGACTTGACGGCGAGTTTTGGCGAACGTCTTTCCGCGTTGACGGTGGCATCGTTTCTGCACCGCACGCGGCCCGCGCAGATGGTCGATTCACGTGACCTCGTGGTCACCGACGATCATTTTTCCCGGGCGGGAGTGAAGTTCGACATTACCAATGCCCGGATCAAAGCCTGTTTTTCGCGGCTCTATGCGCATGCGGGGCGGAGCATTCTGCCGGTGGTCACCGGCTTCATCGGGGCCACGGAAGATCGACGGACGACGACCATTGGACGGGACGGGTCGGATTATTCCGCCGCGATATTCGGCGCCGCATTGGGCGTGTCGGTCATAGAAATCTGGACGGACGTCGACGGGATTCTCAGCGCCGACCCGCGGGCCGTCCCGGGCGCGTTCGTCGTACCCCAGATGTCGTATGAAGAAGCAATGGAGCTGTCGTATTTCGGCGCCAAAGTGCTCCACTCGTCCACGATCGCTCCGGCCGTCATGGGGCAAATCCCCATTGTCATCAAGAATACCCTCCGTCCGTCGGCCCCCGGGACCCGCATCTCCCGCCATGTGGACCGGTGGAAGGGTGTTGCCAAGGGAATCACATCCATCGATCAATGCACCCTCCTCACGCTGCGCGGGCTGAGCATGGTGGGCGTCCCCGGCACGGCGGAGCGGCTGTTCCGGGCTCTTGCGTCGCACCACGTGAGCGTGATTCTGATATCTCAGGCATCCTCGGAACATACCATCTGTTTTGCGGTCAGCAGCGCGGATGCCCTTCGGGCACGGACCGCGGTCCGCGAAGAATTCCGGTACGAGTTTCAGGGGCGATTGATGGCCCTCGACGAGAAGCCGGACCAGACCATCCTTGCCATAGTCGGCGACGGGATGGAGGGGACCCCGGGTGTATCGGGCCGGGTGTTCCAATCCCTCGGCAGACATGCCATCAACGTGTCGGCGATTGCCCAGGGGGCGTCAGAACGGAACATATCTCTGGTCATCGACGCGGCACAGCGGATACGGGCACTAAACGTTGTACATTCCGCGTTCTTTGAGAAGAACAAATCCCTTGGCGTGATTCTCATCGGTACCGGCGCCATTGGCAGCGCCGTGCTGCGGCTGCTCCAGCAGCAGCAGGCGGTCCTGCACAACCTCGGTTTTGCGCCGCGCGTGTGTGCGATTGCGAACAGCTCGCAGTTCATCGTGTCCGCGGAGGGCATCGATCTCCGACGATGGAAGGAGGAGCTTGCCGCATCGCACCGGAAGATGGAACGGGCGGCGTTCCTGCGGCAGCTGTCGTTGCTGCCGTTCACGGATGCCGTGGTGGTTGATTGTACGGCCAGCGCCGGGGTCGTCGGCCTGTATGAGGAATTTGTACGCATGAATATGCACATTGTCACGCCGAACAAACTCGCCAACGTCCTTCCGCTGCGCCGCTACCGCCGCCTGATGGATCTGCTAAAGAGCCGGGAGAAGCACTTTTTATTCGAGGCGAATGTCGGTGCCGGTTTGCCGGTGATTTCAACATTGAAAGATCTGCTCGCCAGCGGCGACACCGTGACGCGGATCGAAGGGATATTCTCGGGCACGCTGAGCCATCTGTTTAACAACCTGGATGGATCGCGGCCGTTCAGCGCGCTGGTGCAGGAGGCGCTGGAACTCGGCTATACCGAGCCGGATCCGCGCGAGGATCTGTCGGGGCAGGATGTCGCGCGAAAACTTCTCATCCTGGCACGGCAGTTGGGGGTGAAGATGGATCTGCGGGATGTGCATACCGAGAACCTTGTTCCCCGGAATCTGCGCGGCGGCAGGCTGACGAAGCAGTTCTTCCGGCGGTATGCCGAGCACGATGCCGCGATGCAGGAACGGGTCCGGCGGGCAGAGGAGCACGACTGTGTTCTCCGGTACGTGGGCACTGTGCAGGGGCGCGCCGCGTCCGCAGGGGTCAGAGAAATACCCCGCCACCATCTTCTTGCGTCAAGCCGCGGGAGCGACAATATCGTGGCTTTTACCACCCACCGGTACGCGCGGACGCCGCTGGTGGTGCAGGGTCCCGGGGCCGGCGCCGATGTGACGGCGATGGGGGTGTTTTCCGACATTCTGAAACTCCTTCACTACCTCCCCCGATGATACGGCCGCGAAAAGTCAGCGTCTTTGCACCTGCCACGATCGCGAATCTGGGTTCGGGATTCGATGTGCTGGGCATCGCTATTGACGCGCCGGGCGATGTCGTTGTTGCGCAACGGCAGGCTGCGCCTGGGCTGACATTTTCCATGACGACAAAGCATGCGGATGTCCCGTCGGATGCGCAGTCCAATGTCGCCGCGTATGTTGCGCAGCTCATGCTGGACGAATTCAAGATCCCGTTCGGGATTGGCATGCGGCTGTACAAGCGCATGCCGATCGGCTCAGGGCTTGGCAGCTCCGCGGCGAGCAGTGTGGCATCCGCTGTTGCGGTGAACGCGCTTCTGCCGGTGCCACTGGACCGGCGGGGTCTTCTCCGCTTCGCCCTCGAAGGGGAGCGGAAAGCCTCCGGTTCGCCTCACGCGGACAATGCGGCCCCCTGCCTCCTGGGCGGGGCATGCCTGATCAGGAAGTATGACCCGCTGGACGTGATACCGATTCCCATCAAGCAATCACTTGTATGGGTGGTCGCGCATCCGCATACGAGCATCCGTACCGAGGATGCGCGCAACATGTTGCCCAAGGCCATCACGCTGCAAACGGCGATCAGGCAATGGGGTAACATCAGCGGACTGACGATCGGGCTTGCGTCGGGCGATGCCGCCCTTGTCGGCGCGTGTGTGGAGGATGCCGTGGCGGAGCCGGTGCGCGCGAATCTGATTCCGGGGTTTGCCGAGGTGAAGGAGGCCGCGCTCCGCGCCGGCGCCCATGGGTGCTCAATTTCCGGATCCGGCCCTTCGATGTTTGCGGTCACGGCATCCGTCCGCGTCGCCCATGCCGTCGCGCGCGCGATGCAGAAGACGTTCTGGGGAGCAGCGGGGATTGCGTGCGACACCTATGTGTCGGGCATTAATCGCAGAGGCGCCACTGTGCGCCGGGTGCCGCCACGATGAACTTCGTCAGCACATCCGGCCGGACACCGCCGACGCCGTTCCGCGACGCACTGCTCGCAGGTCTTGCGCCCGATGGGGGGCTGTTCATACCGGAACACATCCCGCGTGTCCCGGCTGCGTTTATCGGCGCATTGCCGGAGCAAACCCTGCAGTCGATTGGCGTGGAGATCGCCGCGGCCTTCATCGATGATATCCCCCGCACCGCCCTTGCCCACATCCTGGCGGACGCATGGACCTTCGATGTCCCGCTCGTCCGCCTCACCGACACTATCTTTCTTCTGGAACTGTTCCACGGCCCCACCCTCGCGTTCAAAGATATCGGGGCACGGTTTCTTGCGCGTACGTTGTCGCACTACCTTGGGGAAACAGGCCGGGATATCACGATCGCCGTTGCCACGTCCGGTGATACGGGGAGCGCCGTGGCCCACGGCTTTCTGGATGTTCCGCATGTTGTCGTCTATGTGCTCTATCCCTCCGGGAAGGTCAGTCCGCTCCAGGAACAGCAAATGGCGACCCTGGGGCGGAATATTCACGCACTCGAGGTCGAAGGTACATTTGATGATTGTCAACGGATGGTGAAGCGGGCGCTGGGCGACGGCGAAGTTGCCTCCGCCCGGCGGCTGACAACGGCGAACTCCATCAGCTTGGGCCGGCTCGTGCCGCAAATCGCCTATTATTTCTGGGCGGTCGCGCAATGGCGTCGCACGTCCCCCCCGCCGGCTGACACGGACGCGCCGGTTGTTGTTGTGCCGAGCGGAAACTTCGGCAATCTGACCGCAGGTGTCTACGCGGATGCCATGGGCCTTCGGCTTGCGTCGTTGATCGCAGCGACGAACGCGAATGATGCCGGCGCCGAGTACATCCGGACGGGCCGCTTTGCGCCACGCAATGCGGTGCAGACGTATGCCAATGCAATGGACGTGGGGAATCCGAGCAATCTCGCGCGCCTCCGGGCGCACTTCGGCGACAACCTCCCGAGACTCCAGCAGCGCATCGCGGCATCGAGCGTTTCGGACAGCGCGACGATCGATGAGATTCGTCTGACGTACGAACAGTGCGGTACGGTGATTGATCCGCATACGGCGGTGGGTGTGGCCGTTGCACGCGCGCAACACGGAAAAGCACCGGTTGTCGTCACCGCGACGGCCCATCCCGCGAAATTTCCCGAGGTCATCGAGCGTGCACTCGGCCGCCCGGTTCCTCTTCCGCCGGAACTCCGTGATGCAGAGGGCCGAGCGAAGCAGTCAACAATCATCCCTGCGGATTACGCCGCATTCAAGCGCATCCTCCTCACCAGTTCCCGTCCTTGATTCTCAA